>JAJXXI010000123.1 GCA_021781185.1 bacterium | reverse complement strand
GGCGTGCGTTACGATGCCACGGAGATTGCTCCCGGCATCACGGAGGTGCTGTGCTACGGCACGGCGGTTTTCGTGGAGAAGGCGGACTGACGGGCGATGAAAGCGTTGAGCGCAGACAGTTTTCTGGCGCGGTTGCTGGGCAAACTTACCGCGGCGGTGATCCGCCGGCCGGGCTGGTTTTTCTGGCCGCAGATCGGCCTGTTTTTCCTCTGCATCGCGGTTACGGTCAAGTATCTCCAGTTTAACACCTCGCGGGACGATCTCGTGGGCGGCAACCATCGTTACCACCACAACTACCTCGAATATGAGAAGGAGTTTCCCCAGCAGGACGATCTGGTGGTGGTGGTGGAAAGCGACAATGTCGAGAAAAACCGCCAGTTTGTGGAACGGCTGGGGGCCAAGCTGGAGGCGGAAACCAACCTGTTTGAAGACGTCTTCTACAAAGGCGACCTGGCGATGATGGGCAACAAAGCCCTGTTGTTCGTGCCGGAGCCGGATCTGGTGGGGCTGCGGGACACGCTGAAGAGTGATCTGCCGTTCATCCAGAAATTCACGCAGACCACCAATCTGGACTCTTTCTTTGAGTTGGTGAACCGCCAGTTCAGCAGCGCAAAACGCGAGGAAAATGAGCAGAACGACGCCCTGCTCCAGTCGTTGCCGGCACTGAACCGGATCTTGCAGCAGGCCACCGAAAGTCTGGCCCGTTCCGGCACGCCGCCCTCGCCGGGTGTGACCGCCCTGTTTGATCCTGGCAACGAAGCGGCGGCGGCGACTTACATCACCTTCGACAAGGGAAAAATTTTTCTCGTCACCGCCCATGCGCCCAGCGATGACCTGAGCGATGACGCCATTGAACGCATCCGCACCCTGATGAATGAAACGAAGCTGGAGGTGCCCGGCGTCAATGTCGGCCTGACGGGCGAACCGGTTTTGGATCACGATGAAATGGAGCAGTCCCAAAAGGACACGACCCTCGCGAGCATTGTGGCGCTGGTGTTGTGCGCGCTCATCTTCATCTACGGCTACAACGAAACCGGACGGCCCATCAAGGCAACGATCTGCCTGCTGTTTGGCCTGGCCTACACGTTCGCGTTTGCGACGTTGACCATCGGCCATCTCAACATCCTGACCATCACGTTTCTGCCGATGCTGATTGGCCTGGCCATTGATTTCGGCGTGCATCTCATCACGCGCTACGAGGAGGAATTGCACCACGGCAAATCCGCGCAGGAGGCGATGATGAAGGCCATGATGTTCACCGGCCAGGGGATTATCGTCGGGGCGCTGACCACATCGGGGGCATTTGTGGCGATGGCCTTCACGCATTTCAAGGGCATTCAGGAAATGGGCGTCATTTGCGGCGGCGGATTACTGGTCTGTCTGGTGCCCATGCTGACCCTGCTGCCGGTGATGCTGTTGCGCGGCAAACAGAATGTGATTGATCACCAGATGCATTTTGAGGAAAAACGCGCGCGGATTGAGCAATACTGGCTGCAGCGACCGGTGCTGGTGACGGCGGTGATTGTGGTGACCTGCCTGTTGGCGGGCTGGCAGGCCAAAAAGGTTTATTTCGACTATGACCTGCTGAACATGCAGAGCAAGGGATTGCCGGCGGTGGTGTATGAACAGAAGTTGATTAATTCCGCCGACAAATCGGTGCTGTATTGCGCCGTGGTGGCGACCAATCTGGACGAGGCGGTCAGGCTGGAGGCAAAAATCAACACGCTGACCAACGTGGTGGCCGACGTGGAATCCATTGCCGGATATTTGCACCAGAACCCGAATCAAAAGCTGGCGCTGATTTCCCAAATCAAGGCGGAGGTCAAGCCGCTGACCTTTGGCGCGCCCGACATGCGACCAGTGGATATTTATGGCTTGAGCCGCACGCTGTATTCCTTTTCCGGCTATCTGGGCGCGGCCCGGGACGAGGTAGGCAAGGATGATCCCGCCCTTGCCCGTGAACTCGGCACGCTGCAAACATCCGTGCTGGACCTGCGGCTGGCGATGTTGGCTGGCGACAGCACGGCGATGGAGGAACACGCGGACAAGCTGGCGGAATATCAACAGGCGCTCTTTGACGATTTACGCGTGACCTTTGAAACGCTGCAACGGCAGGACGATCACGCGCCGCTGCGGATCGAAGATCTGCCGTCCGCCCTGCGCGACCGGTTTGTGGGGGTGACGGGGAAATTTTTGCTGCAGGTTTATCCGAAGAAAAATGTCTGGCAGCACGACAACCAAAAGGAATTTGTGGACACGTTACGGCGGGCGCTGGACCCGCAGGATACCGACCAGCCGATCATCACCGGCACGCCGGTGCAACTGCTGCAATACACGACCCTGCTCAAGAATAGTTACATGACGGCGGCGTGGTATTCGCTGATCGCCATCGCCGTGATGGTGTTTTTCCATTTCCGCAGTCTCGCCGCAGCCATTTTGGCGTTGGTTCCGGTGGGCATTGGAACTTTATGGTTGCTGGGTTTGATGGGCTGGCAAAAGGTGCCGTTCAATCCCGCGAACATCATGACCCTGCCGCTGGTCATCGGCATCGGTGTGACGAACGGGATTCACATCCTGAACCGATACGCGGAGGAGCGCACGCCGGGCATTCTGGCACGCAGCACGGGAAAAGCGGTGTTGGTGTCGGGATTGACGGCCATTGCGGGATTCGGCAGTCTCATTCTCGCGAAGCATCAGGGCATTCACAGCCTGGGCATCATCATGTCTGGCGGCATCGCTTTATGCATGGTTGCGGGCCTGACTTTCTTGCCGGCACTGTTGAATTTGATTGGTCGCTGGCGTCCGCTGGTTAAAAAACCCAGTGTCAGCAACGCATCGCCAACACCGGGTCAGGAGGAACCGAGGTAAAAACCTCAATTAGTAGAAAAATAAGGCATCAGTAGTTAAAGTCAACATGCAATGTTAAAAGCAGCCATTTTAACGCAGACAAGCCAATGGATAGACAAAAAATAACGATAACGAACCACAAAGGTTTTTTTTCGGCTCTGGCGGCCATCGTTCTTCCGCTGGCGGGCATTTTTCTTTATTTGTCGTGCGCAAATCGAATCCAAGCCGGCGAGGCGGGGGGCTATGGCTTTCTGTTTGACCGGTTCAATCTGACTTTAGATCAGGGCTATCGCGTGGAAGCGGCCGGCCCGTTTTACTATTCGCAGCAACGGGAAGCGGAGACGACTTGGGCCGTGCCGCCGTTTTTTTCGCGTGACCGGGATTCTTCCGTGGAGTCACAAGAGGATGATTTTTTATATCCGCTGTTTAGCTATCTGCATTACGGCCAGGAGTGGCGCTGGCAGTTTTTCCAACTGATCAGCGGGGCCGGCGGACAGGAACCTGACGGCGCAACCACCCGGCGGCAGACCTTGTATCCGATTTTTTTCCGGCAGCGTTCCACCGACACGAATCTGGATTATACGGCGGTTTTCCCTTTTTACGGCACGGTGAAAAACCGGATGTTCCATGACCAGATTTTCGTGATCATGTTTCCCTTTTACAGCGAAACGCGCAAACGCGATGTCGTCACCGACACCTACCTTTATCCCTTCGTGCATGTTCGCCACGGCGATGGGTTGCATGGCTGGCAGGTCTGGCCGCTGGTCGGTCGGGAGCATAAGGCGGTGACCTGGCAGACAAACGGCTTTGGCGATGTGACGCTGATCGGCGGCCATGACCGGTCGTTTTGGGCCTGGCCGCTATATCTGCGGCAGGACAATGGCCTGGGCACCACCAATCCTGAAACCTTCCGCGCCAGCCTGCCGCTGTTTGTTTACACCCGCTCCCCGCAACTGGATTTGACGACGGTCATTTGGCCGTTCTTCAACTGGATTGACAACCGGGCATTGAAATACCATGAATGGCAGGCACCGTGGCCGATCGTGGTTTTTGCCCGGGGCGAAGGCAAGACCACCTCGCGGGTGTTCCCGCTGTTCAGCCTTTCGCATAACGCCACATTGGAGAGCGATTCGTATCTCTGGCCGGTTTATGTCTTCAAGCGCACGCATTCCGATCCACTCGATCTCCGCCGCACCCGCATCGTTTTTTATTTATATTCGGACACCGTGGAACGCAACACCAAGACCGGCCGTTACAAGCGGCGGCTGGACATGTGGCCATTCTTCACGATGCACCGCGATTTCAACGGCAACGAACGGTTGCAGGTGTTTGCGCCGATTGAGCCGGCGGTGCCGGACAACCGTGGCATTGAGCGCAACTGGTCGCCGCTGTGGTCGCTCTGGCGGGCGGAAAACAATCCCGGCACCGGCGCGGCCAGCCATTCGTTGTTGTGGAATTTGTATCGGGACGAGCGGTCGCCGGAACACAAAAAAGTCTCGCTCCTCTTCGGGCTTTTTCAGTATCAATGTGACCGGGGAAACCGGTGTCTGAAGCTGTTTTACGTCACTGTTTCACGGAAAACCACCGCCGCCAAATGAACCGCGCCTGAACCATTATGTTTGAGAACATCGGTGAAATTGTCCTGTTGTTCTGGCGCACGCTGCTGGCCCTGCCCAACGCGTGGCGCCAGCGGCAAAAAGTGTTGGACCAGTTTTTCGAGATCGGGAATGCCAGCCTGCTGATGGTCTGCGTGCTGTCTTTCTTCATCGGCGCGGTCATTTCCCTGCAAACGGGACCGGTGCTCGTTGAACGCAGCCTGCCCAGCGCCGTCGGCGGCGTGGTCGGCATTGCCATTGCCAAGGAGCTGGCCCCCGTCATGATGGCCATCCTCATTGCCGGCCGCATTGGCTCCGCCATGGCGGCGGAAATCGGCTCCATGCGCGTCTATCAGGAAATTGACGCGCTGCGCACGATGAACATCAATCCCATCCACTACCTCGTGCTGCCACGGTTGCTGGCCATCGCCGTCGCACTGCCGATGCTGGTCGTGTTCGCAGTCCTGGTGGGCTGGTTTGGCGGAGCCGTGGTGGCGGATATGAACCATCGCATGGAAATTCCGTTCCGCGTCTTTTTTGCCGATTTGCGGGATATTGTGGGCTTGAAGGATGTGGCCAACGGCGTGTTCAAAAGTTTCTGTTTTGCCATCATCATTGGCGTGGTTTCCTGCCACCAGGGACTGGTGACCATTGGCGGACCGCGCGGGATTGGCCGTTCGGTCACCAAGGCGGTGGTCAACTCCATTGTGCTCATCGTCATTTTTGACTACATCCTCACCCGTTTCCTTCTGAAATGAGCAATTCCAATCATCAGTCCTCCAGCGTCGGCCTCGTGGTGCGCGGCCTGCGCAAAAGTTTTGACGGCCAGGAAGTGCTCAAGGGCATTGATTTTGAAGTCCGGCCCGGGGAAATCTTCGTGATGATGGGGCCGAGCGGCAGCGGCAAAAGCGTTCTGCTCAAGCACCTCATCGGGCTGGAAGAGGCGGATGCCGGCGAAATTCTCATCAACGGCGAATCCATCACCACGCCCGAAATCGCCGCGAAATACCGCATGGCGCTCGTGTTCCAGTCCGGCGCGCTGCTCAACTCGCTGACCGTCGGCGAAAATGTCGGGCTGTATCTGACGGAACACCGCCTGAAATCACCCGGGGAAATCCAGCAGATCGTCGCGGAAAAACTCGAGGATGTCGGCCTCAGGGAGGCGATGAACAAAATGCCCGGTGAACTTTCCGGCGGCATGAAAAAGCGCGCCGCCATCGCCCGCGCCCTCGTCATTGAGCCGCAATTGATTCTTTATGATGAACCGACCAGCGAACTGGATCCGCTTTCCTCCGTCGTGATCGGCAACGAGATTTTGAACCTCAACCGGCGCACGCACGTCACCTCGTTTGTGGTTTCCCACGACCGCGACCTCGCCTTTGGGGTGGCCGACCGCATTGCGGTCATCGTGGACGGGCGGATTGTGACCATCGGCACGCCCGACGAGGTGAAAAACTTCAACGACCCGCTGGTGCAAAAGTTTTTGCACGCGGACTTCAAACGCGAAACTTAATTCAACGATTCAGCCTATGAAAAATTCACTCGAAACCAAGCTGGGCATTTTTGTGGCCCTGACCGTGCTCGCGGCCGTGCTCATTATTGAAACCCTCGGCAGCGCCGACATTTTCAGCCGCGGCTACCTGGTCAGCGCGCAGTTTGACACGGCACAGGACTTGAAGGTGGGCGACCGCGTCAAGATGGCCGGCGTCGAAATCGGGCGCGTGGAAAAAATTGCCCTCGCCGACAACAAAGTCAGTGTGACCATGAAACTCAACACGGATGCCATGGTGAAAACGGACAGCAAGGCCGTCATCGAATTCACCGGTCTGATGGGGCAAAATTTTGTCGCCATCTCCTTTGGCACCCCGGATGCGCCCAAGGCGGCGGCAGGCACGGTGCTGGAGACCCGGGAGCAGCCGGATTTGAACGCCATCATGGCCAAGCTGGACAACGCCGCCGGCGGGATTCAGAACCTCACCAAAAGTTTCACCGGTGACAAGATTGACAATTTGCTCGGGCCGCTCACGGATTTCATCAAGCAAAACAGCGGGCCCATCACCGCGACCATTGCGAACGTGAAAAATGTCTCCAGCCAGATCGCCGCCGGCCAGGGCACCATCGGCAAGCTGGTTTACGACCAAGCCCTCTACAACTCCGCGCTGACGACCGTCAGCAACTTGCAGGACACGGCCGCCTCGGCGAATGAGGTCATTGCCTCTGCCAAACTGGTCATGAGCGACGTGCGCGCCGGCAAGGGCACCTTTGGCAAATTGCTGACGGATGACACGCTTTACCGCGCGACCACGTCCTCCATGACGAACCTGAATTCCATTTTGTTGAAGGTGAATCAGGGCCAGGGCTCGGTTGGCAAGCTGGTCAACAGTCCGGAATTTTTGGACAACGCCAAGCTCTCGCTGCAGAAGCTCGACAAGGCGGCGGACGGCTTGGAAGACACCGGCCCCTTGAGCGTCATCGGGCTCATGGCCAACCAGTTCGGGTTGTAATTGGAGCGGCCGCCGCGACCGAGGGCTGCGCCGTGGGCCCGGGCATTGTTCAGAGCAGGGAAAATTGCCCCGGAAGATTTTTCGTTTAATGCGGGAAAATGAATCGTTCACCCGTCATCGCGCCGGATCCCGTGATGCAGGCCCGTTCGCTTTGCGAGGCGGGTTCCTGGCCGGAATTGCTGGAATTTGCGCAGGCCTGGCAGAGGGAGAGTCCCGGCGACGCCCGGCCGCATTTTTATCAAGGGATGGCGCTGGCCGCAACGGGGTGTCTGGCAGAGGCGGAAGCCAGTTATCGGCGCGCCCTGCAACTGGACCCGCAGAGTTTCAAGATTTGGAACAATTTGGGCACCCTGCTTTTTGAAACGATGAATCGTCAGGCCGAGGGCATGCAATGTCTGGCCCAGGCGATGAACCTGGACCCCGGCAACAAACTGGGCTGGGCCAAACTCGCCAGCATGAACGGCCAGATCGGCCGCCACGGGCAGGCGTTGGAATGTGCGGAACGCGCGCTGGCGCTGGATCCGTTGATGGTGGAGGCGCATTTGCATCGCGCCCGCGCCGCCCAGGCGCTGCGCAAACCGGAAATCGTCCAGGCCGCGAGCGAGGCCCTGGCCAAAATCCCCTGGGAGAAATTCCAGCGAGCCCGCTGACCAATACGGGTTTTCCAATCTGCCTCGATCCTTCAGACGCGAAACCGGACTGAGGCTGTGACTTGTCGCCGCCGGAATTCCTGCTAACTTCTCAGCGTGATTTACGACGCGTCACTTGATGAATTGCTGCAAAAGGTCTGGGCAGGCACACGGATTGACCAGGCCGAGGCGTTAAGGCTTTATTCGCTTCCGCTGGAGGAACTCGGCGCGCTGGCCGACCGCCGCCGCCAGTTGGCCAAGGCCGGAGCCTACAACCAGCGCGGCAATGCGATCGTCACCTACAACGTGGACCGCAACGTGAATTACACGAACGTCTGCAATGTTTATTGCAAGTTTTGCGCGTTTTACCGGACGGAAAAAGATGACGATTCCTACGTCATCAGCCTGGCCGAGATGGACCAGAAGATTGAGGAGACGCTGGCGCTAGGCGGCACGCAGATTCTCATGCAGGGCGGGCATCATCCCAAGCTGACCAAACAGTGGTATCTGGACCTGCTTTCGCACATCAAAGCCAAGTTTCCGCAGGTGAACATCCATGGATTCAGTCCGAGCGAATTTGTGCATTTCCGCGAGGTGTTCAATGAACCGCTGGAAAAGATCATCGGCGATTTCAAGGCGGCCGGCCTCGGCTCCATTCCCGGTGGCGGCGGGGAAATTCTCGTGGACCGCGTGCGTCAGCGCGTCGCGCCGCTCAAGGCGATGAGCGACGACTGGCTGGAGGTCATGGACATCGCGCACCGGCTGGGCTTGTATTCCAGCGCCACGATGATGTTTGGTCACGTCGAGACGGTGGCCGACCGCATTGAGCATCTGGATCGTCTGCGCCGACAGCAGGACCAGTCGCTGAAACGGGTGGCGGAATACAACGGCACCGGCGTGAAACCGGCCCACTTCACGGCGTTCATCTGCTGGACGTTTCAGGCGGAGCACACGAAGCTGAAAGCGCCCACCGTTGGTGCCCATGAATATCTCAAGACGCAGGCCCTGGGCCGCATCTACCTCGACAACATTGAGAACATCCAGAGTTCCTGGGTCACGCAAGGGCTCGACATTGGCCAGGTGGCGCTCAAATACGGTGCCAACGACCTCGGCAGCATCATGATCGAGGAGAACGTCGTTTCCCAGGCCGGCACGACCTTTCAGATGACTGTGCCGGACATGCACCGCCTGATCAAGGAACTCGGCTACGAGCCGCACCAGCGCGACAACTGGTATCGGTTGGTGAATTGATTGTTCTTTGAGCCAACAGGCACTCTGCTTGCCGGTTCCCGCAAAGGTTAAGCTGTTCAGGCCGGGCCCGTCGCCGCCAGTTTTAACTCGCGCCGGCGTAATTTCCAATCGGTTCCGCGCCGATGGTGCCGGCCAGTTTCTTCGGGTAGTCCGCCGACTCGATGGCTTCCAGGGTTTTGCGCGCGGCGCTGAGCCGTTCGGCGATATGCATCTGCTCGGCGACATCGGTGTGGCTGGGCCGGCGAAGGAAGGCGTTGAGATATTCGACATGCCGGCGCCAGAGCGCGCGGTCCACTTTTTGTTTGGCGGCGAGCCGGGCCGCATACCATGGACTGGCGAGGAGATCTTCACGGGTGAAGAGATTCCGGATTTCGGGATGGTCCAGACCTTTGCCCTCGAACTCGTCGTGCAGCATGATGTGGAGCAGCGCCTTCAGCGGCGGGCTGGCCTGCGCAATGCTGCCGTCGTCAAAATACATTTTGGCCACCCGTTTCTGCGTGGCGATGATGTTGTCCATGCCGTCCGCAAAAATATCCCGGCTCTGCAACTCCGGCTTGAGCATCGCCTCGGTGAAGACGGCATGCGGATGATTGAAAACGCGGCCGAAGAAGGCGTGGACAAACCGCGCGTTGATGCGCCAGCCAAGCCGGCTGGCGAGAATTTTTTTCCCGTTGTGCTCGAAGTCCTGGCATTTTTCCAGAAACCGGTTGGCGATGAGAAATTTCGGGTCATGCTCTCCGGTGGTCATGCGGCACCAGACTTCCGGCACGAGCAGGCTCACGTCGTGGTCCACGCGGAGGTTCGGCCCGACGTAGCCGGCGGCGGTGACGAAGGCGTTGTGGCCGGTGAGGATGAACGACACCAGCGCATTGTTCAGGTCAATGATGGGCGGCAACGCGTTGAACGGACCCTTGGTCAGCGCCCCCTCGGAGCCGGCACCCGTGGTGGAAGGCGATTTCCCGGTCATGCTGCAAATCACTTCCATGAACAGCTCCGGCAGTTCCATGAAATGAATCGGATTGTAGCACGCCAGCGGGCGGACGCCGGTGTCGGGCGGATTGTTGCGGCGGCCCGGGAGCACGGCGGTGACGGGCGTGTGCAGCGGCCGGTCCGGCGGCACGCGGCGGCGCAGGCGCGCGGAAATTTCCGCCAGATACGTTTCGGCGGCGCGGACGACATCGGGACGCTTCTGAAGATAGCGCGGGTTTTTCGTCGGTTTGCCGTCCACGAGGCGCGGGCTGGCGGTGCAGACGAAATAATCCGGCATGCCGGTCTCGGCGACTTCGCGGATGAAATTCTGCATCGGCTGGGTGAACTGGTAAAAACCCAGCGCATCCTCGACCATGCTCCGGGCCTCCGCCGGCGTGAGCGGCTGGTAGTTCGAGAAAAAGTTGTCCGGCTGGACGAAATCGTTTTCCGCCTGCTTGTCGTAGCCGCGATGAATGGCGTCGTCGGGCCGCTGGAACAGGCGCTGCTCGCAGTTCTGCGCAAACTTGAGGGAGAACTTCTTGTTGACACCCTCCGGCAGGTCTTCCAGCCGGGCCGCCGGCACGACGGTGGAGGCGGTGATGTCATCCTCCATCTGCACCTTGACGGCGGGATGAAAATCCTTGCGCAGACCGAAGGTGCGCCACGCGCCGTCGTCATCGAAACCGACGCGGAGATACGTGGTGACGAGCTTGCGGTTGTCGCACTTCAGCTCGTTGCCCGGCGTGCCGTTGATGATGTCCACGCTGAAATGGTCCCGCCAGTTCGCGCCCCATTCCGGTTTGTAATAGCGTTTGACCACGAAGACGAGCTCCTTGACGTGCTGGGGAACCGCCGCCAGCCAGGTGTTGTAGGCCGCCGTGTAATCATGTTCATCCGGCGTGAGCAGCTTGATGACCGAGCCGAGCGAACGTTCCGGCGATAAAACCATGCGCTGGTCCCGGCGCTCCTGGTCCACGAACCGGTCGGAGTAATCACGGTCAAT
>JAJXXI010000601.1 GCA_021781185.1 bacterium | reverse complement strand
GGCAAAAAGATCACACCGGAGCAAATGGCCAGCGTTCATTTGAAGCCGGAGCGCTTTCACGGAGAATGGAATTATGTCATTTATCCCGCCAACAAGTTGTAAATGTTATTTATTTCCACTGCCTAAGTAAGGCAAAATGAAAATCTGGCATCTTACCAGAACCATTCATGGCGGAGCAGGTCAGTATGCACTTCGATTGAGTAACGCGTTGTGCTCTGCGGGGTGCCAGAGCGCCGTGCTGGCAGCCGAGGGGACGGAGGGAGATGGGATTAAAAGGCTGAACCGGGTGGATTCACCGGTTCGCCGGTTCGCTGCCCGTGGGTTTCGCAGCCTCTCGCACCGGATTTCGTTCGCCCCCTTTCATTCTTTGCGTGGGCCGGAACTGTATCAGTCTAGTGAGTCAATTGGTGCCGGCGATGTTGTTCATCTCCATGGTATGACGGGTTGGATTGGAGTTGCCGGTTTGAGTCGGCTTATTCCGCATGGCGCACGGTTCTTTTGGACGGCACATGATCTATGGATGCTTTCGGGCGGCTGTGTGGTGTATCGCGGCTGCGATGAGTTTCAACGGGACTGTTACGGCTGCCCCATTTTGCGTCCCCCATGGAAATGGATGGCCAGGCAGGAACTGCAGGTGAAACAATCATTCATGGAGAAGTATCAAATCCATCCCATCGCCAACAGCCAGTGGATGGCTGACCGGATTCGCGAATCCAGTCTGTTTAAGCATCTGGATAACATTCCTATTATCCCACCAATCGTGGATGATGCCTATCTGAGTGAAGGCATCTCTGACTTGCGTCAAGAAATGGGGATTCCTGCCGGACGCCTGGTAATCAGTCTCGGTGCCCGTTCGATAGATGACAAATTCAAAGGGATTCCGCAATTTTTAGAACTACTTTCCCGGACAAAGGAATTGGCTGGGAGTTTGACGGTGCTGGTGTTTGGTCCTGGCAACATTGACGTTCCGGGCAATCTTGATGTGCGGCTGCTGGGTAGTCTCTCCGATCCGCAGCAATTGGCGAAGGTGTATCGCACCAGCAATGTTTATGTTTCCCCTTCCCAGATGGAAACCTTTGGGATGACTCTGGTGGAGGCGCAAGCTTGTGGCACGCCAGTGATTTGTTTTTCTGTGGGGGGGACGCCCGAGGCGGTTCGGGATGGCGAAACTGGCTGGCTGACTCCCTGTGGCGATTTCCAGGCGTTGATGGAGCGGCTTCGGTTGTTATTGAAGGATTTGCCAAAGCTGACAGCCACCGGAGAAAACGCGCGACGGTGGAGCCGGGCAATGTTTTGTGGCAACACAGTGGCCAGTCGGCAAAACGCCATTTATTCGAATAGAGGCAGTTCTAAATTTCATGGCTGATAACATGACAACGGGAGTGGTTACCTGCTGCTGGCAGGGAGATGAGCATCTCGTCAAGGCAACCTGCGCGAGTGTCCGCCATTTCTGTCCGGACGTTCCGCTCTGCATCATCGTTGACGGTGGCCTGAATATTGATCACTGGGCCAAGATATACGATGCCACCGTGTTGTATGTTCGCGACCTCAAATGCGCGGAATTGCGCAGCATGATGCTCAATTCAATGTTTGCCAAGCATGCCGCATTATTTGAAGGACCTTTTGACCGTTTTATCTACCTGGATTCAGACGCCCTGTTTTGGGGAAATCCATTCAAGGAATTAGATTTGAACAAACATGATTTCACCATTTTTGGCGGCCGTGGAAAAGTGAATCCCGACATGATTGAGAAGTGGCAGTTCTCCTTGGAGACGATGCGGCAATTTGATCCGGCCTTTCGTCTTCTGGAGTATCCCTATTTCTCCGCCGGGGTGTATGGTGCCCGTAAGAATTGTGTGCCCAAAGACCGGTTTCTGGCGCTCGCAGATCTGGCCCGGAAGGATCATAAATTTTTTAAGTTTGGCGACCAGGGGGTTTTCAACTACCTCATCTTCTCCGAATTCGAGCGGCAGAAATTATCCTTTCAAGCCGTGAACCTGCAATTTTTCCCGGGACATTTTCCCAAGACCGAGATGGCTGCACGCTTTATTGGGGAACCGTTCCAGTCGCCGCCGCGCATTACTTCTGAGAATCTGGTTTTACATTTCTCAGGCAAGAAGCCGGTTCCGTGTTTTGCTGGCCTCAATCATAAGACCACGTTCACCTGCTTTCGTCTGCTGCACGGCCGGTTTGCCGGTTTGCCGAGGTGGCGGGCTGTGATCAATATTATGACCAAAGATTTGAAACTGCTGTTCCAAAAGTTTTGGAACAAAGGTTGTAGAATGCTCCGCAGGTAAACAAACGATTAGCACCAATCAAACAACAAAACTATTTCTACCATGGCCGCATACAATTCAGATTTTTATCTCCGCGCGCACGAAGCCACTGAACAGTCCGCCCGGGTGATTCTTGAACACCTGTTCAAATACATTCCGGTCCCAAAATCAGCGGTTGACGTCGGCGCCGGCATCGGTCACTGGCTGGAGGCTTTTTCCAAGGAGGGCACATCTGAAATTCTTGCCATTGAGGGCGACTGGGTGCGAAAGGTGCCGCTTAGTGCCTGTCTGAAATGTCAAAATGAGCCAATGTTTATGCGAGTCGGCGGAGCATGAGGCGGGTCATGGCGAGATAAATCCAGCCGGCGGCGGAAG
>JAJXXI010000292.1 GCA_021781185.1 bacterium | reverse complement strand
AAGCTCGCGCTCAAATACCTCGAACCCACGCGCCACGACCCGGTCATCCGCAAGTTCCGGAACTTTAAAGACCTGATTTGACCGTTCCGCCATCATGCCAGCCAGCCAAACTCCCCACCCCGCCCCGCTCCGACCGGCGTTCAATCCCTATTTCACCATCGGCATCAGTGTCGTGCTGGATGCAGCCGCGCAAGTGCTCTTGAAAATTGGTGCGGACCATTCCATCACGCCGGGCAGCTTCGGCCTTGCAGGATTGCACTCGGGCTGGGTCTGGCTGGGAATCATCGCGTTGGTCAGCAGCCTCGCCTCGTGGCTTTACAGCCTGCGTTTTGTGGCGCTGAACATCGCCGCCAATCTGACCGCCGGCGTGCATGTGCTGGTGCCACTGGCCTGCTGGTTCTTTCTGGGGGAAAAAATCAATCTCGTCCGCTGGGCCGGCATTGCGCTGGTCATTGCCGGCGTGTTCATGGTTGCCCGGCCCTTGATGAAGGCGGAGCAGGAAGTGGAGGAAAAACTGTGAGTCTCGCCTCTTTTCTGCTCACCGTGCTGTCACAATTATGCATGGTCGCCGGCCAGATCTTTCTGAAAAAAACCATGAGTTGGCCGGAGCACGGCAGCAAGCCGTGGCGCGCGGCCGTTTTCGCCACCGGCGTGGCCATCATGGCGCTCGGGTTTTTTATCTGGGTGGGCCTGATGGCGCAGTTTGATTTGAGCTACCTGTTTCCCTTTGAAGGACTGCACTACCTGTTCGTCGTCATCGCCGCCTCCATTTTTCTAAAGGAACGCGCGTCCTGGAGCCTGTGGATCGGATTGTTTTTGATCTGCTCCGGCGTCGCGCTCGTCTCCGGCAGTTAACGCCGGCCAGATGGTGTGGAGCGCGCGGGAATTCAGCGCGAGCGCGGCCGCCGGCTCCACCGGCTTCAGCTTGGGATGATCAACCCAAGCCCAAACTTTCTGATACAGCCGGTGGTATCGTGAGGGAGACCAGGCCCCGCAGACATCGCCGCCAATGATCCGGGCGTGCCGGCGCAATTCGCGCAACGCCCATGCCACGTCGTCCGCCGTGAACCTCCCGTTTTCCCAGTTTGTCAGGGATTCCTCTTCGCTCAGGCAATCCATATCCACCGTGACGTAGACGGCCAGCGTCGCCAGGCGGACTGCGAAGGCACTGAATTCTTCACGCCAATTCGCCCGTTTCACCGCCGGCCAGAGGCGCTGGGAAGAGGGCGAAGTTCGTTCCGCCCACGGACGGGCGGCCAGGCGCGGCGATTTGCGGGCAAACATCCGGCCCGGCCAGTTCAACTCGCCGTTCGCGCAGCCCCAGACCATCGCCTGCTGCATCTGCGGCAATTCCAATGCGCGATTCATCCAGGTGCCGCAGCCCCAGTGCGGCGGGCGAATGTCCCAATCCGGATGATTGTCGAACGACACCAATGTGAAGGGTTCCTGAAATCGTCGCAGCCAGACCGCCGTCAGATGGTGAAAATCGCCGGAGCCGTAAAGCGTGAAGTCAGCCAGTTCCCCGCGAACCTGCCGGTAAAAATCTTCAATGCGCCGTTCCGTGGTGCAGTAGCGCAACGCGGGGCCCCATGCGCGCCGGTGGGCAACGGCCAGTCCGGGCAGGACATCCAGCGGCCAGGTGCCGTCTATATCGAGATGCAAGCAATTGGGCGACATCGAATTTCTGGATCTTAGCGTTTCCCGGTTTTAAGGCCATTTCAAAAGGATTCCAGTTCCGCCCTTTCATCTTCAGCCTCCCTCAATGTTGCTTTGTGCCCATGCGGATTCGCTGTTAAATTGAGTTCGAAATGACCGGCCTTACCACATCTGAATCCATTGCCCATCCGCCATCCGCCAGTTGCCAGTTGCCCGAGCTGCTCGCGCCGGCCGGCGACTGGGAATGCGCCAAGGCCGCCGTCGAGAACGGCGCGGATGCCATCTACTTCGGCCTCGACAAGTTCAACGCCCGGATGCGCGCCAACAATTTCACCGAGGCGGACCTGCCGAAGCTGATGGAATTCCTCCACCGGCGCGGCGTGAAGGGCTACATCACCTTCAACACGCTCGTCTTCCAGAACGAGCTTGCCGACGCGGAAAATTACCTGCGCGCCATCATCGCCGCCGGGGTGGACGCCGCCATCGTGCAGGACGTGGGCATCTGCAAATTGATCCGCAAACTCTCGCCGGATTTTCCCATCCACGCCTCGACGCAGATGACCATCTCCAGCGCGGCGGGGATCAAATTCGCCCGCGACCTCGGCTGCCACCTCGCCGTCCTCGCCCGCGAATGTTCCATCGCCGAGATTGAGAAGATGAATCTGGTGGGGCGAGACTCCGTCGAGCCCAAACCACAATTGCCCCTCGAAGTCTTCGTCCACGGTGCGCTCTGCGTCGCGTATTCCGGCCAGTGCCTCACCAGCGAATCGCTCGGCGGCCGCAGCGCCAATCGCGGCGAATGCGCCCAGGCCTGCCGGATGCCTTACGATTTGATTTCCGATGGCGTCCAGGTTCCGCTCGGCGACAAACGCTATCTGTTAAGCCCGCAGGATTTGTCCGGCCTGGAAGTGTTGCCCAAACTCGTCCGCGCCGGCGTCGCCTCGCTCAAGATCGAAGGCCGGCTCAAGTCGCCCGAATACGTCGCCAGCATCACGCGCGTCTATCGGCAGGCGCTGGATAAACTTTCGCGTAGCGGCGTTCGGCAGAACGCCGCCATTCCTTCGGAACGTTCGCAGCTTTCTACCGAAAGCCGCTACGAACTGGAAATGAGTTTCTCCCGCGGCCTGTTCACCGGCTGGTTCGGCGGGGTGGACAACCAAAAGCTCGTCCACGCGCGGTTCGGCAAGAAACGCGGCGTCTATCTCGGCGAAGTGAAGAAAATCGTCCGCGACGGCGTCATCGTGAACCTCGCCGCGCCCGTCAAACTCGGCGACGGCATTGTTTTCGACGCCGGCCGGCCGGACGAAAAGGAAGAGGGTGGACGCATCTACGAAATCCAGGAGCCGCGCTTCAAAATTCCCGGCGAGAAATTGACCGAGCTGCGTTTCGGCTACGGCAACATTGATTTTCTGCGTGTTCACGTCGGCGACAAGCTTTGGAAGACGAACGACCCCGAACTCGACAAACAACTGCGCCAAACATTTGAGGGCGATAAAATCCGCTTCCAACGCCCAATCGAGGTCGAGGTCCACGGCCTCGCCGGCCAGCCGCTCACGCTCATCGCCCGCGACGAGGAAGGACACGTTGCCAAAGTCGAATCCACCATGCCGCTGGCCAAGGCGGAGAAAGTGCCGCTCTCCACGGAAAAATTGCGCGATCAGCTCGGCCGGCTCGGCGGCACGCCCTTCAAGCTCGGCGAACTGAAGAATTTTCTCTCCGGCGAAGTCCTCGTGCCCGTCAGCGAACTGAACCGCCTGCGCCGCGAGTTCGTGGTGGAACTGGAACGGCTGAGAGCGCTGCCGAAGCGGTGGCATTTCGCGGTTGGTAGCACAGGCCTCCGGCCTGTCGTTTCGGGCGTCGCGCCCGCAACCGGAGATAGACATGGCCGGCTGGAACATTTGCCAACTTCAACGGATGCAACGCGTCTCTCCGAAATTCGGCGAGACGCCGAATTTCACCCGCGGGACGCGGGTGCTACCCTGATCGTTCTCGTCCGCAACCTCGCACAGCTCGACGCCGCGCTGAAATGCGGCGTGACGACGATTTACTGCGAGTTTGAAGACCCGAAGAAATATCGCGAGGCCGTTACGACCTTTCATACGGCGCGCGGTTGTTCCGTGCCATCCTCCACCCTCCATCCTCCATCCTCGCAGCCCGGCATTTTTGTCGCCCCGCCGCGCATCTTCAAGATGGGCGAGGAATGGATCCTGAACCTCGTCCGCTCCGCCAATGCCGACGGCGTGCTCGTCCGTAATTACGACCATTTGAAATTCTTCGCCGACACGCGGCGTGTCGGGGATTTCTCGCTGAACGTGGCCAACCGCATCACGGCGGACTATTTCAGGAATCATTTCGGCCTCGAACGCGTCACTGCCAGTTACGACCTGAACGTGACGCAGCTTGACGCGCTGCTGTCGGCCGCGCCGCCGGAATGGTTTGAGGTCACGATCCACCAGCACATGCCGATGTTTCACATGGAGCACTGCGTGTTCTGCGCGTTTCTCTCGCAGGGGAAGGATTACCACGACTGCGGCCGCCCGTGCGACACGCATGACGTGCGGCTGCGCGACCGCGTGGGCGCGGAGCATCCGCTCAAAGCCGATGCCGGCTGTCGCAACACGGTTTTCAATTCGCAGGCCCAGACCGGCGCGGAATTTGTGGAACGCCTGCTCGCACTCGGCGTGCGCAATTTCCGCGTGGAATTTCTGAACGAATCGCCAGCGGAAGTTGAACGCACGATCGCCAAATACCGCCAGTTGTTGCGCGGGGAAATTTCAGGCACGCAACTCTGGCGTGAACTAAAACTGTTCAACCAACTCGGCGTGACGCGCGGCCAGATGGGCAATTAATTTGCCTTTTGAATTTCAGGATATTTGTCGCTCAAACCATTCAAGCCTTCGTGATCAACGGTGAAGGAGAATTTTTTTTGTCCGTTCTCCGTCGTTAATTTGAAGACAAAAATCATGTCGTATTCATCGCCCGGCCAGCCGGGGACTTTTTTTACGTCCCCGCCATGGTGCCGGACCATGTTTCTGCCGAATTCATCAAGCATACCATGCTCCCAGGCGACGAAGACGGTCGCGTTTTGATACTGTGGCCTGGCCAGCTCGTTCTCCAGCCCTTCGATTTCCAGGTAGCCAAATTCAGTGTTGACTGGCAGGCCACAGCGGATGGCGGTCGGCTCGATGGTCGCGATCGGCCGGATATAAAAATACTGTGCTCCATCCACTTTTTCCGAGGGATTGGGCGCGAAGATAAATTGCGGTGTGCCGTATTTTTTGAGCAGCACTTCGGGCAGGGCCAGCGAACGGTTCAAGCCGCGATTGGTCAACTGCCCCAGCCCGCCGTGCGGTTTTTCGCCGTGCCGGATGCAGACGATGGTCTCCACGTTTGTCCCGGCAGCGGCAGCAACGGCATTGGTTTGAGCCTGCACGGCGAACGTGGCGGCAAAGGCGGCAAGGAGAAATAAGAACCGTGCTTTCATTTTTCCTTTTTACCCTAATTACTCCGGCTTAACGAATAAAAATTTACGTCACCCGGCTCTGGCGGAAATTGAAACTTTTCAACCAGCTCGGCGTCACGCGCGGCCATATGGGGAAATGAACAATGGCGTGGATTGATCCACGCCATTGTTTTTTATTTTTAACTCAAACGCATCGGCATGACGACGTAGAGGAAAGGTCCGTTGATCTTCAGCACGCCGGGGCTGAGTTCGTCTATCAGCTCGATGAAGACTTCGTCTTCGCTCAAGGCGGCCAGCGGATCAATCAGGTAGCGCGGGTTGAAGGCGATGGCGAGTTCCTTGCCTTTGTAGTTCACGGCAAGCGTTTCGCGGGCTTCCCCAACTTCGGGTGAATTGGCGGTGATGGCCAGCGTGTTTTTGCCAAAGGTGAGTTTCACGGAATTGGCCTTTTCGCTGGTCATTATTTCCGCGCGCCGTAGGGCCTGCAACAATTCCTCGCGAACCAGCGGGATGCGTTCCTTGGCTTCGCCGGGAATGACCTGCCGGTAGTTCGGGTAATTTCCTTCGATCAGCTTGGTGATGAGAAGAATGGAAAATCCCTTGTCATCCTTGAGCGCGAAGGAGGCCTGATTTTCACCAAACTTGAGTTCCACGTCCCCTTTGTCCTGAAGAAGGCGGTTCAGTTCGTTGACGGCTTTGGAGGGAACAATGAATTCTCCGGCGCTCTTCTCGGATAGTTCCACCTCTTCATCCACCAGCGCCAGCCGGCGACCATCGGTGGCCACAAGGGTCATTTTTCCTTCCTTTAGGCTGATGAAAATTCCGTTGAGAACATAGCGGGATTCGTCCGAAGAAACGGCAAAGCTGGTTTTTTTTAGCATGGCGCGGACTGTTTCCTGCGAGAGCCCCACCTTTTTGTCATCCTTGAATTGCGGCATCGGCGGAAATTCATCGGCGGCCAGTCCGTTGATCTTAAAGAAGGATCCGCCGCTGCGGATGCTGGTTACGTTCTTTTCATCGGTCTCAATGTCAATTTCTCCATTCAGCTCGCGAACGATGCCGAACAGTTTTTTTACCGGCACCGTGGTGGCTCCTGGCTTGGTCACCTTGGCCTCGACCTTGCACGCGACGGTCACATCTAGATCCGTGGCAGTAAACTCCACCTTGCCGTCTTCTGCGCGCAGCAGGACGTTGGATAGGATTGGCAGAGTGGTGCGGGTGCTGACCACATTCTGCACGGCTTGCAGCCCGGCGATGATCTGTTCTTTGGTGATGGTGAGGTTCATGCGCGGTTAATATTTTATCTTCTTTAAAAAATTCTATTATTATTAAGGGCTGTGAACAAGCCAAACAACTTTCAAAACCCAGTCACGACGGGGCAAATCTTAAATGGACCCCGGTGACAAGTTCAAGCTATACGCGCCAGAAAAATAGAAAAGTCAAAGTTGTTGGCACTATCCACAATCCATTCACAATCCATTCGCTGGTTTCTGGTGACGTTGAGCCCGGCGGATCACCTCCGGCAAAACCGAACAGACAAAATCCACTTCTACGGGCGAAGAATCCCTACCCAGAGAAAAACGGACCAAGGAATTGGCTGCGTTCTTCCTTCCCAACGCCACAATCACGTGGCTGGGCTCCAAAGAACCCGCCGAACAGGCTGAACCACTGGAAGCGCAGATGCCTTCCATGTCCAGACCTGCCATGAGTGATATGCCATCCGAACCCCGCACAATGAAGGAAACCGTGTTGGTCAAAGAATTGAGGCGGGGACTGACAATTTCACAGCCTTCAATACGCTCGATCTCCCAAACCAGTTTATCCGAGAGAGGTTTAAGTTTTGCACCCATAAAAACGGGATTTTTAACAAATTTTTCCAGCGATTCCACCAAACCAATGATGGCCGGGAGATTTTCCGTGCCGGCGCGGCGCTCATTCTCGTGTCCGCCGCCGAAAAAAATGGGATCCGGCTGAAACGGCGATTTTATGTAAAGCAGACCGGCACCTTTCGGTCCGTGAAACTTGTGGGCGCAGACGGAAACCAGTCCGGCGTTGAACTGGCCAATGTTTTCAAAAGGTTCCTTGCCAAACCATTGAACTGCATCCGTGTGGAAAATGATCCCGCGTTCGTGACAGGCCGCGCCCAGTTCAGACACCGGCTGGAGGGTTCCAATTTCATTGTTGGCTGCCATGATAGAAACCAAAACGGTGTCCGGACGGAGGGCGCGCTTTAACTGATCCACCGAAACCCGTCCTTCCGCATCCACCGGCAGACGGGTGACCGAAAAACCTTCATTTTTTTCAAGATAATCAAAGCAATGCAGCACGGCGTGATGTTCCACCGTGGACGTGATGAGATGTTTGCCTTTAGCTTTCAGCCGCCGTGCCGTGCCAAAAATGGCGAGGTTGTTTGCCTCGGTGCCGCCGCAGGTAAAAATAATTTCGCTCGGTTTCGCGCCGAGAAATTTGGCCGCCCGGTCCCGCGCATCGTCCAGCAGCGCCCGGGCTTTGCGACCGACATGGTGGACACTGGAGGGGTTTCCCCAAATTTCCTCCAGAAACGGCAGCATCGCTTCGCGCACTCCCGGGTCGAGGGGGGTGGTGGCATTGTAATCAAAATAAATCGTGCGCGGCACAGCCGACAAAGTAGAAGACCACACCGTGGGCTACAAAACAAAACCACACAAGAAGACGGCGAGGTCGGCTTGACGAGGACCGCGACATGGGTTCTATTACTCGCCAAAGCCGTGCCGACTCAAAAGTCCCCAAGAATCCTCCAAATTGCCTGGTTGCTGGCGATGATCGCATTGTTGGCGGGAGGCCGGGCCAAAGCCGCAGTCACCGTTTCCGTGGGGGTAAACTTCACCGGCTCGACAGGTGGGGTGGTCTCGCAGGCATTGCCGCCGGATTCCAACGGGGCGATCGGGCCGGGCCGGTTCATGGAATTCATCAATGGCACCGTGGCAATCTATAACCGGACCAATGGCGCGAGCCTGCAGCGAAAGACCGATTTGAAATTCTGGGCCGATGCCGGGCTGAATGTCTCGGCGATCGCCGTCAGTGATCCGCGCGTCATTTATGATCCCACGGTGCAGCGCTGGTTTGCCAGCCAGGTGGATTATGATCCCAATGCTTCCGACCCGACGGTGGAGGCGAATGATTTTTTGCTGGCCGTTTCCACCACCTCCAGCCCGACGGGACCGTGGATCGCGTTCATGTTTCAAGCCGATCCGGACAACGGCTATTTCGCGGATTTTCCCACGCTGGGGGTGGACGGAGAGGCCGTCTATATTTCGGGAGATTTTTACAGCGCCGGGGAAGTCCCGGAAGGCCCGGGGCTGGTTTCCATTCCCAAGGCGGACTTGATCGCCGCCACGCCCACGATTGCGAACCGGTCCTGGTTTGGCGTGATGAACATTGCGGACCGCGGAGAGGTGATGCAGCCGGCGATTTGCTTTGACGGCAGCGAAAGCGGAAACATCCTGGCGATGGGGGACATCGGCACGACGAGCGATCCCTATTCCAATATCGTTTGCTCGGTGGTCCAGAACCCGGGCACCACAAGCCCCACACTTTCTCCGCCTACACCTCTGACCGTCGCGCCGTATCAAGTGCCGGACAACAGTCTTCTCGGCGTGCCGCAGTTCACGGCGACGCAACCCGACGGCACGAGCACGCTGCAGGCGAACGACGCGCGGTTGAGCGCCAAAGTATTTGCGGTTGGCGGCGTGCTCTATGCCGTCAACAACACGGAACTCAACGGGCGCATGGCCATCCGCTGGTATCGCATTCGGGCCGGCGACCATGCCCTTTTGGAACAAGGAACCATCGCCGATCCGAATCTGGATTTATTCTTTCCCTCCATTGCCGCCAATCAATTTGGTTCGGTGGTCATCTGCTGCAACGGCTCCGGCAGCGGCACCTACATCAGCAGTTACGCCTATGCCGGCCAGACGCTTGCCGGCCAGACCACCTTTGGCAATGGCATCCTGCTGCAATCGGGCGTGGCCGATTATCATGACGCGAATGAGATCCTTGGGGGACTGCTGGACACCCCCACAACCAGCCGGTGGGGGGATTACAGCACCCTTTCAGTGGACGCCGCCGACCCCACCCAGTTCTGGACCATCCAAATGTATCCGTCGGGCATAGATTCTGCCGGCTTGGGCGAAGGCATCTGGTCCACGCAAATCACCCAGCTCATCGTCACCGCCCCGCCCGCCCTCGCCCTCACCGCGTCAGGAACAAATGTCCAGATTTCCTGGCCGCTTTATGCCGCCGGCTACCAGCTTCAATCCACGGCCACGCTGGCCGATACGAACAGTTGGAATCCGGTTGCCTGCGTCACCGTGACCAACGGAGTTTATATTTCCACGCAGGTCCCCGGCACCGCCGCCGCGCAATTCTTCCGCCTCCAAAAGCCGTAAGGCTCCCGCATCGCTGAACGCAGTTGAGCTTGACGGCATAACATGGAATGCTGTCCCCGCACATGAGCGTCCAAGTAAAAATTTGCGGCATCACCAGCGCGGCCGATGGGTTGGTCGCCGCCGAGTCTGGCGCGGACATGATCGGGCTGATGTTTTACGACCGAAGCCCGCGTCACATCGCGCTGGCGCAGGCGGCGGAGATTTCGCGCGCGTTGCCGCCCTTCGTCCTGCGCGTCGGGGTGTTCGTAAATCCGGAAGAAGAACTGGTCCTGCGCGCCATTGGTGAATGCGGCTTGACCCTGCTGCAATTTCATGGCGATGAACCCTCGGATTTCTGCACGCAATTCGGCTTGATGAGCGTCAAGGCGTTGCGCGTGCGCGACGCGGACTCGCTGAAAACCTTGGAGAAATATCAGACCGATGCCTTTCTGCTGGATGCGTGTTCCAAAAGCGGCCTCGGCGGCACCGGGGAGAAGTTCAACTGGGATCTGGCCGTCGAGGCTCAAAAGATTGGCAAACCCATTTTCCTCGCGGGCGGGCTGACGCCGGAAAATGTGGCGGCGGCCATTCGTCAGGTCCGGCCGTTTGCCGTGGATGTTTCCAGTGGCGTGGAATCCGCACCCGGAAAAAAGGACCCGGCAAAAGTCCGCGCCTTCATTCAGGCCGCCAAGTCTGTCGCATGAAAACAACCCCCGCCCGCTGCCCGTGGCCGACCGACGAGCTTTATATCCGCTACCATGACGAGGAATGGGGCGTGCCGGTTCACGACGACCGGCGGCTGTTTGAGTATCTCATTCTCGAAGGCGCGCAGGCCGGCTTGAGCTGGCATACGGTCTTGAAGAAACGCGAAAATTACCGCGCCGCGTTCGATCACTTTGAGGCCGGAAAAATTGCTCGCTACGGTGAAAAAAAAGTCGCCGAACTGCTGGCCAACCCCGGCATCATCCGCAACCGGCTGAAGATTCACGCCACGATTCAAAACGCGAAGGCGTTTCTGAAAGTGCGGGAAGAATTCGGCAGCTTCGATGCGTATCTCTGGCGGTTCGTGGATGGAAAGCCGATCATCAATCATCGAAAAAGCATGAAGGAGGTTCCGGCCCGGACGGCCATTTCCGACGCGATGAGCAGGGATTTGCTGAAACGCGGCTTTAAGTTTGTCGGTTCCACGATTTGCTACGCCAACATGCAGGCCGTCGGCATGGTGAACGACCATTTGGTGGCGTGCTTCCGCCACAAACAACTTTCCCCCAAACCGAA
>JAJXXI010000552.1 GCA_021781185.1 bacterium | reverse complement strand
GTTACATTGACCGTATGGGCGAGTTTCCAGGTTTGCGGATTGGACCAGCGATGCGCCTCCACATGGCCATCGGCGAAGGCCACGGTTCCCGCATGATTGTGCTCCACGGACGGGCGGTGGAAAAAATAGGAGCTCGATTCGGCAATCACCTCAAAGGCCGGAAAACAGACGCTCACCGGCGACGTGTCAATGAACGTAAACAGCCCGCTGGGGTTGTGGCCGGCGACATCGGAGGTTTTTCGGAAACTCACAAAGTTTGCGTTATTGTTGTTGAGCGGTCCGTATTGCCAGTTGAAATAGGAATTCAAGGCGTAGGTGCGCACGCGCGGTTGGAAAACGCCGCCCATGGCCAGTTTGCTCCGGTCGGCGGGGCAGCGGTAAACGGCGGGAGTTTTCAACAGATCGGCAAACAAAGCGTTCGTTGGATCGGTCAGATAACTCAAGTTGCCAAAAGCCTGAATGTTGTTGTGTTCATCGCCGGCCACCCAGGTTTTTTGGGCGGGATCGGTGCCATAGCCGTTAGATACCAAGTGGTCGGCGTTGTCGCCGGAATAAATCTGCGCGGTGAGCGAGAGTTGTCTGAGATTGTTCAGGCACTGAATCCGATAGGCCTGATCCTTGGCTTTGGCAAGTGCCGGCAGCAGCAGCGCTGCGAGAATGGCGATGATGGCAATAACGACGAGCAGCTCAATCAGGGTGAAGCCTAAGTTCGGTTGATGGCAGTTGTGACCGGGAACATTCATCGAATTGAACTCGATCAACCTAACATTCGGCACGGCCCGGACAAGTTCAGAAGCAACTTTGAACTTTGAACCCCGCACCGCCAGCTTCATATTTGGCGCATGGACAAAGACAAAATTGCCGGGATTTTGGTGGAAATCGGAACGCTGTTGGAACTAAAGGGGGAAAATCCGTTCAAAACGCGCGCTTACGCCAACGCGGCGCGGACGCTCGAAGGCTTGAACGAGCCGCTGATCACGCTCGTCGCGGAAAAACGGCTGGGCGAAGTCAAAGGCATCGGCGAGGCCCTGGAACAGAAAATCACGGAACTGGTCGAAACGGGCCGCCTGAAATATTACGATGATTTGAAGGCCTCCATTCCGCCGGGGTTGATTGAAATGCTGGAAATCTCCGGCCTCGGCCCCAAAAAAATCCAGGCATTGAATAAAAAACTTGGTGTGGATTCGATTGAAACGCTGGAGTCAGCGTGTCTGGCCGGCAAAGTGGCCGAACTGGACGGCTTCGGTGAAAAAACCCAGGCGAACATCCTCGAAGGCATCGGGCGCAAACGCGCCTATGCCAGCAAACATTTATTGAGCAGGGCCTGGCGGGCGGCCGAACCGCTGCTCGAAAATTTGCGTTTGCAACCGGACGTGATCCGCTGCAGCACGGCGGGCAGCCTGCGGCGTTTCAAGGAAGTCATCGGCGACATTGATCTGCTGGCCTCCTCGCAAAAACCGGGGGCGGTGATTGATTATTTCGTGGCCCAACCCGGCATTGTCAAAGTGCTGGCAAAGGGCGAAACCAAGGCAAGCGTGATTCTGGAGGACGGCATCCAG
This sequence comes from bacterium, assembly GCA_021781185.1. Taxonomy (GTDB): domain Bacteria; phylum Verrucomicrobiota; class Verrucomicrobiia; order Limisphaerales; family UBA11358; genus UBA11358. The sequence continues at coordinate 9,251 of JAJXXI010000552.1, read as the reverse complement.
TGCGATCTGCGCGTGGTGAGCGACGCGGAATTTCCGTTTGCACTGGCGTATTTTACGGGCAGCAAGGAGCACAATATTGTGATGCGGCAGCGGGCGATCCAGCGTGGCCTGCGGCTGAATGAATACGGTTTGTTCAAGTCCAAGGAAGAAACGCGCGATCCCCAACTGCTCGTGCCATGCCGGACGGAGGAGGAGGTTTTCGCGGAACTGGGGTTGGCTTTTGTGCCGCCGGAATTGCGCGAGGACCACGGAGAATTTGCGGCGGCCGAGAAAAACACCCTGCCCAAGCTCATTGAATGGTCGGACTTGAAAGGCTCATTGCACAACCATTCGAACTGGAGCGACGGGCATAATACATTGGAAGAGATTGCCGAGTTCATGGCCGACCTCGGCTTGGAATACTGGGCGATCACGGATCATTCCAAGTCGTCGGTTCAGGCGAATGGGTTGGACGTGAAACGATTGCGGGAGCAGCTTAAGGAAATTGCCCGGATCAATGAAATATGCGCGAATGAGGGGCGAAACTTCCGGCTTTTGACGGGGACGGAGGTGGATGTTCTGAAGGAGCGGCTGGATTTTGAGGACGAAATACTGGCGGAACTGGACGTGGTGGTGGCCAGCTTGCACGTTCCGTCGGGCAGCGAAGCGGAAAACACAAAACGGCTGATTCGGGCGGCGGAAAATCCGTTTGTGCATATCCTGGGGCATTTAACAGGACGCCTCTTGCTGGAACGCGAGCCGTATCCGGTCAACGTGCCGGCGGTGATTGATGCGTGCGCGGCTACGGGAACGCGGATCGAGTTAAACTGCAACCCTTACCGGCTGGATCTGGATTGGCGGCACTGGCCCTACGCCAAAAGCAAGGGGGTGAAATGCGTCATCAATCCAGACTCGCATCGGAATAGTCATGCAGGCTTTCTCCGGTTGGGGGCTGGAGTGGCTCGAAAAGGCTGGCTGGCAAAGGCTGATGTGATCAACGCATCGCCGTGGCCCCAATTGCTCAAGGAATTAAAACATTTGCCTGTGTAATAATTCAGAATTTGCTGTCGCAAGCAGTTTTCCAATCATTTTTTGCCATCGCATAAGTCTCGGATGATTGATAATTTACCTAAAAAATGTTTTGACGAGTCTCTCGCTGGCCTGATAGATTCCTAACGAAAGCGACCATCGGAAAAATTTTGATGGCGGGAGAACTCTAAACGGCTAAAATAAAAGGCGCAAAATGAAAAAAATCTTCGTTTCTGTCGGACTGGTGGCAGTCGGTGCTGCCGGATTACAATCTGCAAACGCCCAGAGTATGGACGCAAGCGCTTCACCAAAAATTTGGAACGCTTCCGCGACGTTGCGTGGCTTTTACGACGACAATTACACGTATTCCCACAACAAATCGAGCAGCTTTGGCTTTCAGGTAAATCCTTCAATTTCCGCCAATCTGGCTCTACAGCAAACTGACATTGGCATCCGCTACACCTACGGGATGTATTATTACCAGAAGCGTGAAGACATTGGACAGAATCCCATTGACCACACCCATCAGGCGGATTTGTGGGTGGATCACGCATTCAATGCGCGCTGGAAGGCCAATGTGACCGACTCTCTCGCTATCGGCCAAGATCCCAAATTGCTTGACGGTAGTGGTGCCGTCACCCGTTCAGGTGGCAATAACCTCGCCAATCGTGCCAGGGTGGCGGTGGACACCGACTGGACCCCCCAATTCAGCACTGAAATACATTATGGTAACAACTTGTTTATTTTCTCAAAAAACTCGTATGGCGACGGGGTGAGTGCTGCTGCGTTGCTGAATCGTATTGAGCAAGATGGTGGCATTGATTTTCAGTGGCATTTCCAGCCTGAAACGATGGGGTTTGTGGGTTATGATTTCACCGCAGTTCGGTATAATGGAGACGCTCCAATTGTTGCTAGCGGATACCCTTATGTTAGTGCTGACCGTGATCACAATTCCCATTATGCGTATGTTGGTATCCAGCATCAATTTACTCCAAACTTGAAGGGGATGGCGCGTGGTGGCGTTGTTGATACTGACAACTACAACGATCCGGTTTCGCCTTCCACTTCGCTGGCACCGTATGCCGATGTTAACCTGACCTACACCTATCTGCCTGGCAGCTATTTGCAGGCTGGTTTCACTCAGAACATCAATTCAACTGACGTTGCGTTTCAGAATGGTGGCAATGGTGGTTTGACTCTCTATCAGCAAAGCTCCACTTTTTATGCGGACATCAATCATCAGTTCACCCCTAAATTGACAGGTTCGGTGAACAGTCAGTATCAGTATTCATCCTATAAGGGTGGTGGTGGCAATGGCTCAGGTGACAACTATGTCAGTGTTGACCTGAATCTCAACTATCAGATTGACACTCACTTATCCGCGAATGCTGGTTATAATTTTGGCGACCTGTCTTCCGACATCTCTGGCCGTGGTTACACCCGCAATATGGTTTATATCGGTCTGGGTGCCAATTATTGAACGATGTTGAGCGCACATAGTTGAACGCAAGGACGGGAGCCGAGTCCAAGACAAGGCTCCCTTTTTTATTTTATAAGTTATGGATCAATCACAGACCCCTGCGGCCCCCGAGGCTAAACTGCACTTTTTGGATTACTGGCGCGTAATTCGGATTCGCAAAGCAATCATCATCACGGTTTTCCTGATCACCGCAATCATCGCCACCGCTGTAACCTTCATCTTGCCCGAGTCGTATTCCAGCACCGCGCGGATCAAGGTGGAAAACGATGGCAATGACAGTGGCGGCGGTATTGCCATGCCAACCTCCATGCTGCCGTATGACCCGTATTTTATTCAAACCACGTTTGAGATCATGCAGTCGCAGCTCGTGTTGAGCAACGTCATCAGCAAGCTCGATCTGAATGAAAAATGGGGGAAAAAGTATTTTAACGGGGAGAAACTCAAGACCAGCGAGACCATGGAGATTCTCAAGCAGCACATGAGTCTCGCTCCCGTGCGCAACACCAAGCTCATTTCCATAACAGTTTACAGTGATAACGCCAACGAAGCCGCCTTGCTGGCCAACACAATCGCCGAATCCTACAAGCAATATCGCTTGAATACCCGTAAGGAAATCGCTTCCACAGGGTTGGATGTTCTAAACCAGCAGTATTTGGATGAATCAAATCAAATTCAGCAGGAGCAGGCGAAAATTGAAAAGCTTCGGCGTGATCTTGGTATCAGCGTGGATATGGCCGACGCACCGGGTTACACCCCGACTCTTAACTCAGATCAATTGCAATTGATTCATAACCAGTTGATTGAAGGGGAGCGTGACTACAAAGAATTGTCCGCCCAATTGGACCACCTTAAATCATTGGGAATTGAAGAATTGAGAGATGTTCTTCCCAATATAGTCAACGACCCCGCCTTGAGTGATTTGCTTAACAAACTCCATGAAGCCCAACAAAAGATTGCCACTTTAAAGATTGATTATTCCCCGGACAACCTCACTGTAACGCGCGTTCAGACGCTTATTGATACGTTAAACCAGCAAATCAATGATCGCGTCACCGGCATCCTCGCCAGCATGGAAAGTCAGGTCAGTTCCAAAAAGGCCGCGCTTGACGCGCTCTCTGTAGCCGTGGATGAAGCCAAAGCCAAGGATGCAGTTGAATCCGCCAAAAACCAACCGTATTACGATGCCAAGCGCAATTTGGAACAAATGCGCGACCAGCACCGGCTGCTTTACGCTAAAATGGAGGCGGAGAGAATTGATGCGGCAATTCCAAAAACCACCATGGTGCAGGTAACGGATTGGGCTGAACCAGGCAAGACTCCGGTGCGGCCAAACAAGACGGTGAACATCATTCTTGGTTTGGTTTTCGGCTTGATCATGGGCGTTGGCTTGGCCTTCTTCATCGAGTATCTGGATACCAGCGTCAAAACCATTGACGATGTGGAACGCACATTTCAGGCTCCGGTCCTCGGTGTTATTCCTCAAAACATCGGATATCTCTTTCAGGAAGGTGCGGAAAGCAAACACGCGGAAGCCTATCGTGTGCTGCGAACCAACTTGCTCTTCTCGCGCAAAGGGGAAAACCTCAGCACCATCGTCATGGTTAGCGCCGGCGCCGGCGAAGGCAAGTCCACCACCACCATCAATTTGGCCACGGTATTTGCCCAAGGCGGCAATCGCGTGTTGATTGTAGATTCCGACTTGCGCCGCCCCACGATCCACAAATTGTTCAAGGTTGCCAACAACCTCGGCCTCACCAATTATTTGCTCAAGCAGAACACCTTGTCTGAAGTGGTTCAGACCACCCCGGTGCCTGGCTTGGACTTTATGGCCAGCGGCAAGCTGCCCAATAGTTCGATGGGTATTTTGGGATCTACCCAGATGCGGGAAATGATCGCGGAACTCAAACAACGTTACGATTTTATATTCTTTGATTCACCGCCCATCCTTGGCGTCAGTGACGCCTCTGTGTTGGCCAGTGAAGTGGACCTTGTCATGCAGGTGATTCAATACCGTCGTTACCCGCAGCCCATGACCATCCGCGCCAAGCAAATGATCGAGAAGGTTGGCGGCAATTTTGTCGGCATCATCCTCAACAACATCAACATGTCACAGGATGAAGGCTACTATTATTACAGCGGTTACTACCACGATTACTACTACTCCCGCAACGCCAGCGAACAAGAAGCCGAAGCTAAAAATGCTCCGGGTGCCGCTGATAAACCCGGTTCCGGCGATGCGGAAACTGACATCAAACAAAAATATTGATTCACCGTTGCCATCTTAAACAATTCTGACGATGAAATTTAAATCATTTTTGCCCTGTCGCACCGTGTTGTGTTTGTTGCCGGCTGTTATGCTTTCTGTGACTGGTTGTTCACTGCTTTCGTCGCCCGGTAAAAATGCGGACCCGATGCTACAACCCGGTGCCGAAAATATAACTGGAACAGACAAAGTTGCCCGCCTGCATGTGGGAGATACCGTCAATATTACACTGGGTGGTTTGCCGGATGAAATTCCGCCGATGACGAAGCCCATCAAGGATGACGGCACCATCTCTCTGCCCGATGTGGGGCGTGTCCAGGCCTCCGGCAAAACCCCGGGACAACTTGAAGACGCCATTCACGACCTCTACGTTCCCAAATACTACACGCATTTGAACGTCACCGTGCAAACTTCCAACGACCGGGTTTATTATGTTCGTGGCGAAGTGAAGCAGCCCGGCCGCATGATCTACACTGGAGACATCACGGTCAGCAAAGCCATCACTTCCGCCGGGGATTTCACTGATTTTGCCGACCGCTCCAACGTTTATCTCACCCGCGCCAACGGCCAGCGTTTTGAACTCAACCTGAAACGCATTCTTGCCGGTGAAGATCCCGATCCACCGGTCTATCCCGGCGATCAGATTGAAGTGACGCGCCGTCTTTTCTGATGATTCAGTTGCAAATCCTTTCCGGTCAGATGGCGGGCGACGTTCAAGTCGTCCGCCATTTTCCTTTTCACATTGGCCGCGCTCAGAACAATGATTTGATTCTGGACGAGCCGGGCGTTTGGGACAGCCATCTCACGCTGGAATTTAAGAAACCAGACGGTTTTGTGCTGAAAACGGCGGCGGACGCTTTTACAACCATCAATGAAGAACGTCAGACCTCTGCGCGATTGCGCAACGGCGACATCATTTCGTTTGGCTCGGCCAAAATCCAGTTCTGGCTGGCTGCCCCGCATCAGCAAGGTCTGGCGCTTCGTGAACTGGCCGTCTGGCTTCTGCTTGCTGCGGTGACCGCCTTCCAATTCGTGCTGATCTACCGGTTGTTGAAATAAAAAAACCACGCGAATGGTTTCGCGTGGCTCGTCTGTTTACGCTTCCAATCAATGCCGGAAATGGCGTGCGCCGGTGAACGCCATCGTCATGCCGCGTGCATCGGCGGCGGCGATGACTTCCGCGTCCTTTACCGAGCCGCCTGGTTGGATGGCGGCCGTCGCACCGGCATCCGCCGCCGCCAGCAAGCCGTCGGGGAAGGGGAAAAATGCGTCGCTGCAAACCACGCTCCCCGCGAGCGGCAGTTTCGCCTCGCCCGCCTTCCAGACCGCAATGCGGCTGGAATCCACGCGGCTCATCTGGCCGGCGCCCGTGCCCAGCGTCCGGCCTTCACCGACATAGAGAATGGCGTTTGATTTCAAGTGTTTCACCACGCGCCAGCCGAACAGCATCGCCTTCAGTTCCGCGTCAGTGGGTTGCCGTTTCGTGACGATTTTGAGATCAGCCGCTGCCGTCGTCTTCAGATCGCGTTGTTGTAGGAGGAAGGAATCCGCGCCCACGCTGCGCACGTCCCATGGCTGCGCGGACAACGGACTTTTTACAATCTGCAGCAAACGCAGGTTTTTCTTTTTCTGCAAAATGACCAGCGCTTCCGCGGTGAATTCCGGAGCCGCGATGACTTCACTGAAAATTTCCGAAATCGCCTCGGCAACCGGCCCGTCCAGCGGCTGGTTGACCGCGATGATGCCGCCAAAGGGAGCCTGCTTGTCCGTGGCAAACGCCTTGTCCCAGGCTTCCCGCAGGTTCGCGCCCTGGCCGACACCGCAAGGGTTCGTGTGCTTGAGGATCGCCAGCGTGGGCACGTCGTTGTTGAACTCCGTGACAAGCGCCGTGGCGGCGGTGAGATCGAGGATATTGTTGTAGGAAAGCTCCTTGCCATGGAGCTGTTTGAAGTAGTCGTGAAACTTGCCGTAAAGCGCCGCCGTCTGATGCGGGTTTTCGCCGTAGCGCAACGGTTGCGCCAGCGGTGCGGAAATCGTAAGCACCTGCGGCAGGAAATTTTTGTCGGCGGCAAATTCCCTTTGCAAATGCGCGGCAATCGCTGCGTCGTAGGCCGCTGTGCGGGCAAAGACTTTCGCACAAAGCTTGCGCCGCAATTCAAGGGTGGTGTTGCCGGTTTCAGAAATTTGCCTCGCCACTTCCGCGTAATCAAACGGATCCACCACCACGGTCACACTGTCATGATTTTTGGCCGCACTGCGAAGCATGGAAGGCCCGCCGATGTCAATGTTTTCGATGGCATCGTGCAGTGCGACATTCGGCTTCGCGACGGTGGCTTCAAACGGATACAGGTTCACCACGACGAGATCAATTGGAGTGATCGCATGCTGTTTCACCGCCGCCTCATGCGCGGCATTGCCGCGGATATAGAGCAATCCGCCGTGGACTTTTGGGTGCAGCGTTTTGACGCGGCCATCCAGCATTTCGGGAAAGCCGGTGTGTTCGCTGATGTCCTTCACCGGAAGGCCGGCTTCGCGCAACGTCTTGGCCGTGCCGCCGGTCGAAATGAGTTCCACGCCCTGGGCGGCGAGGATTTGAGCGAAGGCCACCAGGCCGGTTTTGTCAGAAACAGAAAGCAGTGCGCGTTGTATTTTCACGCGCGACAAAATCTATGGAGCCGCGTCAGCCGTCAACCGGCAAATTGCACTTCCGGCGACATTTTTTGGCCCAAGCTGTCGTGGCGTGCCGGCGCGGTTCGCAAAGCCCTATTTTTCCGGAGCCAAGTCCGCACCGATGGCGCGTTCCAGTTTGGCGCGGGCCGCGGCGTAATCATGCTGTGCCTGCACTTGCGTGGTGCGCGCCTGCGTGAGCGAAGTCTCGGCGTCAAGGACATCCAACTGCGTGCCGGTGCCCGCGTCAAATCGGGCGTTGGCCTCACGCAATGCCTCCTCGGCCTGCTCCTGCACCTTGGCCTGGGAATCGAGAACGTCCCTGGCCTCGATAAAATCCGAATACGCCGTGCGCACGCCCAGTTCAATCTGGCGCGACTGGTCGTCGAGATCGGTTTTGGCGCGGGCAAACTGCGCATCCGCCTGGAGCACCTTGCCGTGCGTCAGCAGACCATCAAAAATATTCCAGTTCAACTGGGCTCCGGCGTTCCAGCCGTGAATGTCGTGGTTTAGTTCCACCGGCGCGGTGAACTGCGCGTTATACCAGTTGTAGCCGGCAAAGAGTTGAACCGTCGGCTTGTAGCCGGACTTGGCGTTCACCACGTTGAGCTGCTGCAACTCCACTTGTTTGCGCAGGACAACAAGTTCGCTGCGGCGGGACAATGCCTCCTGAATGGCGTCCGGCAAAATCACCTTCCACGGGGCGTCGTCGAAACCGTCGGTGAGATTGAGCGGAATATTTTCCCACACGTCACGGGGCAGGTTGTAGCCGAGCAAATTGGCCAGGTTGTTCTTGGCAATGCGATACTGGTTCCGCGCGCGAATGAGGTTGGGCCGCTCATTGGCCACGGATACCTCGGCCCGCAGGACGTTAAAATGCGGCACCGTTCCGGCAGCGAAACGACGCTGCTGATCGTCCAGCTCCTTTTGCAGCAGTTTCACGGAAGCTTCATGAACGGTAATTTGCTGCGCCGCCAGCAGCACGTCGTAATAGGCCAGCCGCACGCTCAACAAGGTGTCCGCCACGCTGGTGTTGTATTGGGCGATGGCCTGTTGCTTGGTGGCCGTGGCCGCCTTGAGGGCGGCCCGGAGTTTGCCGCCTTCGTAAATTGACTGAACAATCTGAAGGCCGGAATTCCAGTTTTGATGCGGAACCCCGGAACCGAAGGGATAACCTTCAATCGCGTGCGGGTCGGTGTCCTTGTATTGGCCACTCGCCACCAGTTGCGGCAACGCCACCGCCCGCGTCTGCACCACCACGCCATGCGAGGCTTCGAGATCGCTTTTCGCCTTGAGAATCGTGGCGTTTTGGGCCAGCGCAGTGTTGAGCGCATCCGCCAAAGACAAAGGCCGCGTCAACCATGCCGGCGTGTTGGTGTCGGCGGCGGCGGCCGCAAAAGTGAACCCCAGAAACAATGAAAGCAGCGTCAGTTTTTTCATACGAACAGCGCATCCTACCATTCGGTAGGTTAAAAGTCGAATGAATCGTTTCGCTCGTCAAAAACCCGCCTTCTGCTAATTTCCCGGCGGCGTCCGTATGAAACATTTTGGGAAAGCAATCCTCTGCCTGCTGGCTGGCGCGCTGCTCGCCGGTTGTGCGAAGCATTCCACCGGGAGCTTTCAGGGTTATATCGAGGGCGAATACGTTTACGTCGCCGCCCCGCTCGGCGGCGCGCTGACCAACCTTGCCGTCGCGCGCGGAGACCCGGTCAAGCAAGGTCAGCTATTGTTTGGACTGGAACGGCAATCCGAAGCTGACACGATCACCGAGGCTGAAAAGAACCTCGCCCAGGCGCAGGCGCAACTGGCTGACTTGAAAACGGGCAGGCGACC
>JAJXXI010000273.1 GCA_021781185.1 bacterium | reverse complement strand
CGACGAGTTGTTTGCAGAATAGGTTTTACGCTAATTACGCCAATTTTTGCGAATTGAATTGGCGTTAATTCGCGAAATTCGCGTAAAAAGCTTTTCGGTTACCGGAGATTTATTTTGAAAACGAAACACCCGATTGTCATAGCGATTGACGGCACGAGCGCCAGCGGCAAAAGCACCAACGCCAAGCTCGTGGCCAAGGCGCTCGGCTACGTCTATGTGGACACCGGCGCGATGTATCGCACGCTGGCGTGGTATTGCCTGCTCAAGCACGTGGACATCCACGACGCCAAGGCCGTGGGTGCGCTGTGCCGCAAGTGGAAAACCAAGCTGGAATGCCAGGAAAAAGACGGCCTGCGCGCGGCGTGGCTGTTCGTGGACGGCTATTTTCCCGAAAAAGAAATCCGCATGCCGGAGACGGCCGCCGCCGTTTCCCACGTGGCCGCCGTGCCGGCGGTGCGCAAATGGATGAAGCAGACACAGCGCGATTGCATCCAGTTCGGCAACCTCGTGATGGAAGGCCGCGACATCGGCACGAATGTTTTCCCGGAAACCGACTACAAGTTCTATCTCGACGCCTCGCTGGCGGAGCGTTCCGCCCGCCGCGCCGCCGACGGCGTGAATGAAAACCTCGCCGCCCGCGACCAGCGCGACAGCCAGCGCGCCGTCGCCCCGCTGATGATCGCCCTTGGCGCCAAGGTCATCAACAATTCGGCCATGACCTCGGAGCAGACCAGCAGCCTGCTGCTGGAGGAAATCCGCAGGATGCTGCCAGCATCTGTGAAATGAAGATGGAAGATTGCCAGAAAATATCCGCGCACTGCCCCGCCATCTTCCACCTTCTATCCTCCATCCTCGCCTTATGAATTTAAGCTATCGCATCGGCTGGACGTTGTTTCGCGCGGTTTACGCCACATATTTTCGCTGGCGTGTTTTCGGCGCGGAGCAGGTGCCGTTGGAAGGTGGCGTGATCCTGGCCTCGAACCACGCCAGCTTTCTCGACCCGCCGCTGGTCGGTGCCGGCATCAAGCGTGACATCAATTATCTGGCGCGTGAAAGCCTGTTCCGTTTTCCCGGCATCGGCGCCTTGCTGCGTTCATGGAACGCGGTGCCGGTGGACCGCGACGGTGGCGGAGCGAAGGGACTCAAAACCATTCTGGACCGGCTGCTGAACGGCAACGGCATCATTTTGTTCCCCGAAGGCACCCGCACAAAGGACGGGAAACTGCTGCCCGCACGTTCCGGCATCGGCCTGACGGTGATCAAATCCACCGCGCCGGTCGTGCCGGTGCGCGTCTTCGGAACATTCGAGGCTTACGGGCGGAACCACAAGTTCCCGCGCCCGCGTCGCATCGCGGTGAAATACGGCCGCCCCATGAATTTCGAGGTCTTGCGCGCGGAAGCAAAAACGTGCGACAAGGCGCGACTGAAGGAAATCTACCAGCAGGTGGCGGATGAAATCATGGCGGCGATTGCCGGGCTGGAGCCGAAGGCGGATTAAAAAGTGAATCGCAGCCGCCGACGTGAGGAGGCTCCAAATTTTCAAACACACGGAGAATGATCAGAGCCCCCTCGCGTCGGCCGCCACCAAATCAAATCCCCAGGTCCGAGAGCGTCTTGCTGATGGCGTTGACGATCTCCACCAGGCGCGGATGCGATTGCTCAAATCCGCCGGTGGAAGATTGCAGTCCTTTGATGGTCTGCTCGCGCGATTGCGGATTCTGATCGGCCCGCATGGCTTCATGCGCCGAGGCCTTGGCCAGGGCGGCGATGCTGTCGGCCTGTTCGCCATGGGTTTTGGAAAGTTCGGCAACTTCCGTCTTCAAGGTGGCGAGCAGCTTCAGCAGCTCCTGCTTGCGCTCGGCGCTCACAGCTTCCGCGCCGCCAATCTGCGCCTCAATTTCGCTGATGGTTTTTTCAATCATGGTCTGAAGAAACTTACTACTTGTTGTGAATTCGGCAAGATTAACCGGCTTGCAGTTGGCAGTTTGGGTGCATCTGGGCACTGCCTTTACTGGCTGCGGCCTTGGTTCATCCCGAACTTCAGGACCGTGTCCAGATGCACCCTGGCAGTTTCGATATTAAAATTTTTGTGTGGGCATTTTCAAAAACCACTCCTTCATGTCGCGCCAATGACAACCAGCAGTGGCCAGCTTGGCTTGCCAAGATGAAACCTGGTCAGCACTGCGGAAAACCCTTCGCTTTCTACCGGGCGAAAAGCCTGTCAGCGGGCATTGAATGAGAGGTGAACCCGGGTTTGATGATTAGCTTCGGATTTGTCCATTGCCGAAACCGAGCCATTTGTAGCTGGTCAATTCGTCCAGGCCCATCGGTCCGCGCGCGCCAATCTTGTCGGTGCTGATGCCGATTTCCGCGCCCATGCCGAATTCGCCGCCATCGGTGAAGCGCGTGCTGGCATTCCAATACACCGCCGCCGAATCCACCCCGGCGAGGAATTGTTTCGCGTGCGCTTCGTTCCGCGTGACGATGCTGTCCGAGTGCGCCGAACCGTAGAAATTGATGTGGTCAATCGCGGCCTGCACGCCGTCCACCACGCGGACGTTCAGGATGTAATCGTTGTATTCGGTGAACCAGTCCTGCTCGGCAGCCGGTTTGATTGCCGATGGCCGGTTGCCGATGGCCGATTGGGCCAACCCCAGTGAAACCGCATCACAACGCAGTTCAACTTTTTTCCCGGCGAGCCGCAGGACCATTGGCGGCAGGAACTTTTCCGCCACCGTCCTGTCCACCAGCAGCGTTTCCATCGCGTTGCAGACGCCGGGGCGCTGGCACTTGGCGTTGAAGACGATTTCTTCCGCCATCCGCAAATCCGCGTCGGCATCCACGAAGACGTGGCAGACACCTTTGTAATGCTTGATGACGGGCACCTTGGAGCAGTCCGCCACGGCGCGAATCAGGCTTTCCCCGCCGCGCGGCATGCAGAGATCAACGTATTGCGTGAGCGAGAGCAAAATCGGAATCGCCTCGCGGTCGGGCGTGGGCACGACTTGGATCGCGTGCTCAGGAAAACCTTGGTGCGCGATTTGGCCGGCTTCAATCATCGTCTTGGCGATGATTTGATTTGAATGCAACGCCTCTTTGCCGCCGCGCAGAATCGTGGCGTTGCCGGACTTGAAGCACAGGCTGGCCGCGTCGGCCGTGACGTTGGGACGTGATTCGTAAATGATGACCACAACGCCGATGGGCGTGGAAATCTTCTGGAGCTTCAGTCCGTTGGGGCGGGTGCGTTCGTCCAAAATTCTGCCGACAGGATCGGCCAGCACGGCGACCTCGCGCAGACCTTTGGCCATGCCGGCGATGCGTTTGTCATCCAACCTGAGGCGGTCCAGCATGGCGGAGGAGAGGCCGTGTTTCGCGCCGAATTCCATGTCGAGCGCGTTGGCTTCCTGAATGGCGGTGGCATTTTGCTCCAGCGCGGTGGCCATCGCGAGCAGACAGGCGTTTTTCTCGGCGGGCGTCAATTTGGCGAGTTCGCGCGACGCGGCCCTGGCCTGTTTCGCCAGTCGCGTCATTTGTTCATTCAAATTCATACGGCAGATTCAAGGAACCAAGTTAAACGAAATGCCCCGGAAGTCAAAAGCGCGGAAGTGCGGAAGCGGGACAAATTCCCGACCGCAATTCCCTTTCGTCCGAATGCCCCCTGTGTCATCCTCCCGCCATGACGCGCACGGAAAAACTGCTGGCGGAGCTGATTGCGCTGCCCAGCGTGAATCCCGCTTTTCTGCCCGCCCGCCATCCGCTGGCGGGTGAAAGGCGCGTCGCCGACTTTCTGGCGGCCACGGCGGCGAAGGCCGGGCTGGAGGTGGAATTGCAGCCGGTTTCGCCCGGTCGCGCCAACCTGATCGCCCGGTTGCTGCCGCGCAATCGCATCCTGCAAACCATCCTGCTCGCGCCGCATCTGGACACCGTGGTGGCCAATCCCACCCAGTTCATTCCGCAGCGCAAAAACGGCCGGCTTTACGGGCGCGGCGCGTGCGACACGAAAGGTTCCGCAGCCGCCATGCTCGGCGCGCTGGGCGAACTGGCCCGGGGCCGGACGCGGCCGCTGGAAACGGAGATAGTCTTTGCCGGACTGATTGACGAGGAAAACGCCCAGGCGGGTTCCCGCGCGCTGGTGGCCGCCGGGTTCAAGGCGGACCTGGCCATCGTGGGCGAGCCCACCCGGCTGCAAGTCGTGACGGCGCACAAGGGCAGCCTGTGGCTGGATCTCGCCACGCGCGGCCGCGCGGCGCACGGCGCGACCCCGCAACTTGGCCGCAACGCGGTCCATGAAATGGCGCGCATTGTGGAGGTGCTGGAAACAGATTACGCAGCCCGGCTCAGCCAGCGCCGGCACCGGCTGCTCGGCGCGGGCACGGTGAATGTCGGAAAAATATCCGGCGGCACGCAGCCGAACATCGTGCCGGACCACTGCCTCATTGCGATAGACCGGCGAACGTTGCCGGGCGAAACGGAGGCCTCGGTTCGCCGCGAAATCACCGCGTTGCTACGGGCCCACGGACTGGCGGCGAAGATTTTCAGCGCCAAGCTCGCCCCGGCGCTGCCGCTCGATACGGATGCCCGGCAGCCGCTGGTGCGGCGGTTTCTGCACAGTGCGCGGCAGCCGCAGCCCGTGGGCGTGGATTATTTCTGTGATGCGGCCGTGCTGGCGGCCGGCGGGATTCCCAGCGTGGTGTTCGGCCCGGGCAACATCGCACAGGCTCACACGACAGATGAATGGATTTCGCTGGCGGAGCTTGAACGGGGGAAGGGACTGCTGGTCAGATTCCTCGGCTCGCTGCCGTGAATCCATGAGCACCGCAAAATCAAACGAACCCGCGCACAAACCGCCGTCTTGCCAGTTGGCGGGGATTGTTCGCGGTTAAACATCCATCCTTTCCCCTTTAAACCCATATTCATGAGCACTGAAAAGGTTGCCGCGATTCCCACCATTGACCACAAGCCACACGCGGCTTTTTTCCGGCAGAGTGGCTGGTTGATGGTGGCCAACGTCGGAGCCGGTTTTTTGACGCTGGGGGTGCATTTTCTTTCCAAGAAGATTCCGGAGGCGCAATACGCGGCGTTTGGCACCCTCCTCATGGTGGTGGCCTGCCTGCCGACGATGCCGCTGCAGATGGTGTTTGCGCAGCAGACGGCGCAGGCGCTGGCGACGGGCCGTGAACGGCAACTCGCCGGCATGATCCGGCTGGCGTGGATTTGGACGTTCGTGATCTGGGCGCTGGCCGCGCTGGCCGTGCTGGTGTTTCAAAAACAAATCGTCACGGGCTGGCATCTGCCGTCCGGCTCAGGCCTGCGGGTGACGTTGCCGCTGCTGCTGGTTTCGTTGTGGGCGCCGTTGTTCACCGGTGTGATGCAGGGGCGGCAGGATTTTTTCTGGATGGGCTGGTCGGTGCTGCTGGGCGGCGCGGGGCGGCTGGCCCTGGCGGCGTTTCTGGTGCTGGCCCTGGCTTTTGGCGCGGAGGGAATGATGGCGGGTGCCCTGATCGGCGTCGGATTGACGGTGGCCATCACCATCTGGCGGACGCGGGATTTGTGGCGGGGCCGCGCGGAGGCGTTCGACCGAAAATACCTGCTGCGCCAGGTTGTGCCGCTGATGCTGGGCTTCGGCGCGTGCCAGTTCATGTTCACCTCGGACACGATTTTTGCGAAGGCCTATTTCCACAGCGATGAGATGGCCCCGTATGTCGCGGCGGGCACCCTGTCCCGCGCGCTGCTGTGGCTGGTGCTGCCGCTGGCGGCGGTGATGTTTCCCAAGATCGTTCACGCGAGCGCCCGGGCGGAAAAAAGCAATCTGTTCGGCCTGGTTGTCCTGGGGACGGCGGCGTTGGCGTTGTGCGGCGGGCTGGGGCTCTGGCTCGTTGGACCGTGGGTGGTGAAGCTGATTTTCACGGCCAATTACGTGGCTGAAACAACGGCGCTGATTCCCTGGTATGCGGCGGCCATGGTGCCGCTGGCCATGGCCAACGTGCTGGTGAACGACCTGCTGGCCCGCTCCCGTTTTGGCGTGGTGCCCTTCATGGTGGCGCTGGCGGCCGCCTACGGTTTCACGCTGCCGATGTTGCTGAATCATTTCCCCGGCCGCATCGAAGTCGTCTTGCAAACGCTGGGCGCGTTTAATCTGCTCCTGTTCCTGGTTTGCGCCTGGTTCGTCTGGGGCGTGAAGGAAAAGCCTCCACGGGCGGGCAGCCAATAGCAGGCGGCGGAGCCGGCCCGCTTCCGGGTTCCATCATGCATCCTCGTTTTTTGCGGAACGCGGCCCGGCCAGCGGCTGCGGGGCGTTCAGTTTTTTGTAAACCCACGCTTCCAGCGGGCGCAACGGGCGGAGCCAGGCGTAGAACGGCGAATAGATCAGCCGCACGCGCACCACGGACAAGAACATCGTCAGCGAGGAGCGCGCCAGGGTGACTTTGGATCCCACCTTGTCCGTCCACTCGGTCGGCGTTTCCAGGATCTTGAAGCCGGCGCGCTTCATGGAATAAAGCAGGTTGATGTCGAACGCCATGTCGGCGATGCGCAGCGAGGGGTGGATTTTTTCGGCCACCTCGCGCTTCATCACTTTCGCGCCGCATTGCGTGTCGCGGATGTTCATCCAGAACAGTGTCTGCACAATGGCGTGAAACACGCGGCTGGCAAACTGGCGGTTGCCGGTTTGCGACTGGTGAATGACCGCGCCCGGCAGCCAGCGCGAGCCGATGACGCAGTCCGCCGCGCCGATTTTTTGGACCAGATCCAAATACGCGCGCGGCGGCGTGGCCCCGTCGGCGTCCACATAGCCGATCAGGTCCGCATGGCCCGCGAGCTTGAGCCCCTCGATGAGCGCGCCGCCCTTGCCAATGGCCGCCGGGAATTCCAGCCAGCCGATGCACGGGAACTCCTTTGCCACGCGCTGCACCACGCCGAGCGTGTTGTCGCGGCAGCCGTTGAGCACGACCACGAGCTGGAACGGCGCGGAATAATGGCGTCCGAAAAAATCCGCGAACTCGCGCAGCACCGGTTCGATGCGCGCTTCTTCATTGTAAGCCGGGATGAGCAGCAGGAGGCTTGGATCGGGCACGGCGGCAGTTTCCCGATTTGCCCGCCGGGTTTCAAGTTTTCAGTTTCGCGGCACTTGAAACTTGAAACCTTCCGCACGAAGCCATTAAATCCGCGCATGGATTCACGGGAAGCGTTCATTGCCTTGAACATGATCGAAGGCGTCGGGCCGGTGCGCGCCCGGTCGCTGCTGGAGCATTTCGGCGAGGCACCTAAAATCCTCGCCGCCTCGCGCAACGAACTTCTCCGCGTCCGGAACATTGGCGACGACACTGCGGAGCGGATCGTCCATTGGGAGAAATCCATTGACCTCACGGGCGAAACAAAACGCATCGCCGATTTCGGCTGCCACGTTTTGATTCAGTCCGATGAAAACTATCCCGCTCTGCTCCGCGAGATTTACGATCCGCCGCTGGTGCTTTATGTCCGGGGTGAATTGACGGCTAAGGACAAGAACGCCGTGGCGATGGTCGGCTCGCGGATGACGACGCATTACGGCATTGAGACGGCGCGCAAGCTGGCGTATCAGATGGCCTACACCGGCGTGACGGTGGTCAGCGGCGGGGCGCGCGGCATTGACACGGCGGCGCATCAGGGCGCGTTGAGCGGCAAGGGCCGGACGATTGCGGTCTTGGGCACGGGAATCAATTTGATCTGGCCGCCTGAGAACGCGGAATTGTTTGAGCGCATCGCGGCGAACGGCGCGGTCATTACCCAGTTCCCTTTCAACCGCCCGGCCGACAAGCAGAGCTTTCCCATCCGCAACCGGATTGTGGCCGGCATGACGCTGGGCACAGTCGTCGTCGAGGCGAATCTCACGAGCGGTTCGCTCATCACGGCGAATTTTGCTACGGAATACGGCCGGCAAATATTCGCCGTGCCCGGGCGGATAGATTCGCCGCGCAGCAAGGGCTGTCACGAGCTGATCAAAAAAGGCGCGAAATTGTGCGAGGGCGCGGAGGACATCTTGACCGAGTTCGAGTATCTCTTTCCCGCGAGCAACAAGCCGCCGTCGGCCGGCGAAACCGGCGTGCTGCCCGCGCTGGAGTTGAATGACAATGAGCAGGCGGTTTTGGCCGTGGTGAAGACGGCGGATGAGACGAGCATTGACGAGATCATCCGGGCGTGCGGCCTGCCGAGCTCGGCGGTGAGCGTGGCGCTGTTCAGTCTGGAAATGAAACGGCTGGTGAAACAGTTGCCGGGAAAATTGTTTGTCCGCAGCCGGTGAGCCTCACGCCCTGGTCTTCAGAAAGTTTTTCTCGCAGTCGGGGCAGATGCCGTGGGTGATCTTGGTGTTGGAATGGGCGGTGATATACTTTTCGATCTGATACCAGTAGCCGCTGTCGTTGCGCACTTTGTGGCACCAGGCACAGATGGGCAGCAGGTTTTGCAGGGCTTCGATCTCGCTGGTGAGCTGGCGGGTGCGGCGCAACGTGGCAACGGCATCGGCGCTCATCCCCAGCAGCGTGGAGAGGAGATTGAAGGCGACTGCCTGCGCGGGACCAACTTCACGCCGCAAAATGCCGCAGAACATCCCGATGACCTGGCTGGAAATGGCGAGCGAATGCAGCACCCCGCGGCTGGATGAGTTTTCCGGGCCACACAGAAAATATACCGGCCCGCTCTGGCGCAAGGCAAAGGCGAAGCGCCCCGCCTTGACCTGTTCATCCACCCGCTTTTGCAGATCTTCGTCGGCCCCGGCGGTGGCGAGGGCGAGTTCAAAATTCAAGTCCTGCGTGCTCACCAGCCAGAAGCCGGTCTGGCTGAACAGATTCAGGCCGCCGATGTAGCTCTGGCTGACGGTGAGGATGGTTTTGGCGCTGTCCTGCGCGTGCAGATCGTGACGGAAATGTTCGAGGGCGGCGAAGAGCGCGGGCAGTTCGTGCTGCATGTCAAGCCGGGCCAGGGTTTCCAGGCCGGAGCTGAGAAAATCAGGGTAAATGGAGTCGTAGGCTTCATTCATGGCACGGCCTCCGGCTCAGTGTTTGAGGAACGCTTCCTCGACGGCCAGGATTTGTGCATCCACCGCCTCGGTGAGTCGGCCCAGAATGTCGGTGTTAAGCCCCACCAGCGCCCACGCCCGCTCGTCCAGCGGCGGAATGAATTGTTCGCCCGAGCTGCCGATGCCCATGGCGTTGACCAGGTGATCGGCGACATGCACGACGGAGGCATCAAGCCGCGCGCCGCTCAGGCTCGGCGCATGGTGAAACGCCACGGCCTGCACGAGCGCCGGCGGATAGCTCCAGCTTTGCAACAGCTCGGCGGCAATCTGCTGATGGTCGTAGCCCAGCACCTTTTGCTCCGCATCGCGCAACAGCATTTTCTCGCGCTGATAAAGTGCAAACACGGCCTGCGCCCATTCCGCCGCCTGCGAGAGCAGCACCAGCCGCCCGATGTCATGCAGCAGGCCGGCCACGAAGAATTTGTCCGGCCTGGGCAGGCGGCGTTCCATGGCAAGCAGGCGCGCGGTGATGCCGACGGCGATGCAGTGACGCCAGAACGAATCCTTGTTCACCAGGGTGTCCGGCACGCCTTTGAATTGTTCCAGCACGCTGGAAGCGATGATCATGTCCTGGACCTGCTGGATGCCGAGCAGGCTCACCGCCTCGGCCACCGTGCTCAGCCGGCTGGAGAAACCATAAAACGGACTGTTTGCGAGCCGCAGCAGGCGGGCGGTGAGATCCAGATCCTTTTGAATGACCTCGCCAATCGTGCTGATGTTGCTCTGCGGCGATTGCAGGGCCAGTTCAATTTCCTCCAGCACCGGCCCGTAGGAACCGAGGCTGCGCGGCACGGCTTGCACCATGGCCTTGATGGACGGCGGGGCAGATGGCGTCATGGTTGCGGATGGAGCTCGCGCCGGGCCAGCCGCAGGAGCATGCAGTTGAAAATTTCCGCGGGCACCGGGCCGAATTCATCCCGCTTCCAAAAACGGGCGCGCAAATCCGCCGTCAGTCTTGCCAGCGTCTCCGGTGGCAACTGGGCGAGCGGGTCGAGGGCTTTGGCCTGCTCTTCGCTGGCCTCGATCTCCAGCCCCGCCACGCCCCAGGATTGCAGGATGCCGATCTGGCGTTCACTCAATTCACAGCCGGACGGAACCAGCAGCATCCCGTCAATGTTTTTCACATCGCGGGCGACCACCATGCCGGGTTTCAATTCCTCCGATTTTACACGAACCACGCCATCCTATCGGCGGAATCCGGATTTCCTTGAGCCGTAAATCGCTTGCTCCGGCCGGCGCAATCCACTAGAAACAATGAAGAAACAACGGAGCTGGAAAAATTTATGGCAAACTATTTCATCATCGGCGGCGACGGCAAGGAATACGGCCCGGTCACGGGCGCCGAACTGCGGCAGTGGATTGCCGAGGAACGGCTCAACGCGCAGTCGCTCGCCAAGGCGGAGAGCGATGCGGAGTTCCGCCCGCTCTCGGTGTTCCCCGAGTTTGCCAGCGCGCTTGCGCCCGGCGGTCAGGCTGGCGGGTCGCCGCCCATGATTGCCGTGGACAGTGATTGTGACGACCGCGCCGCAGCGCTGCAAAAAGTCAAAACCCCCGCCGTGGCCCTGAAAATCACCGCGATTCTGAATCTCGTGCTCGGTGCCTGGAGCCTGGTGCGGATGACGGTTTTCCATCCGAACCTGCAAGAGTTCCACTCGCAGTTGCAGCAGCTCAACAATCCCCAACTGGAGGAATTGGCGCAAAAATGGATTCAAATGGCCTATGGCCCGCTCGGCATCGTAAGCAGCCTGTTTGGACTGGCACTGTC
>JAJXXI010000600.1 GCA_021781185.1 bacterium | reverse complement strand
GGGCGGGCAGGATAGCACACTCCCCACTCCGCTCAAAACGACAATTACGACCTGCCCGGCTCCGGACTGGCGGCCGCGACAAATCGTTTCAACACCTCGGTTTCATCCTGCTGGCTCCAGATCGCCACCACCGGGATCGGCGGCGGACCGTTCCGCAGCGGTATCAATTTCAGCCGTGGTCCAACCATGCACGTCAGGCATTCCGGCACCAGCGCATATCCGCGACCAGACTCCACGGCGGCAATCAGGCTGGTGGCGCCATCATGTTCGCCCGCGATGCGCGGCCGGCGACCGACGGATTCAAACACCTTCGCCAGCATCTCGTGATATTCCGGATAATCCTTGCGGCTGTAGGCGATGAGCGGTTCGGCGGCGACCTGATCGAGGCTCACGGACTTCGCCTTCGCCAGCGGATGCTGGGGGGCGACGGCCACGCGCATCGCATAGCGCGCCAGCTCCTTGACGTGCAGCCCGCGCAACTGCCGGGCGGGCGGGCGGACCGTCAGCGCCACCTGCAATTTATTTTCGCCGAGCTGCGCCAGCATTTCCTCGGTGGACAAATCATGCAACTGCACCCGCACATTCGGAAACTGATCCTGCAACCCGCGCAACGCCGCCGGCAGGATCTGCACCGTGAGCGACGGCGCGAAGCCGACGTTGATTTCGCCCGTGGTTCCACCGGTCACGGCGCGGGCTTTTTTCACGGCCTCCTCGGCGTGCTGAAGCACGGCGCGGGCTTCCGCGAGAAAAACCTTACCCGCCGCCGTCAACCGCACAGACTTCGCGCTGCGTTCAAAAAGTTGAAAGCCGATTTCCTCTTCCAGATCGCGGATCTGCCGGCTCAAGCCCGGTTGCGAGACGTGCAGCTTCAGCGCCGCGCGCGTCACATTTTCCGCTTCAGCCACAGCCACAAAGTAACGGAGATGGCGGAGTTCCATGCGCGGCAAATATAGCTGCGGCATGATCCTGTCGCGAAACAAATCCGCCGGGCGCGCGGCTTGACATTTCCATCCCCGGCGCTGGGCAGTTGATTCCACTGCGCCCGCACCATGCAGCATCAGAACCCCGGAGGCACTGCGTGTTCGGCTGGTTGTCCGGCATGTAAAGCCCGAAGGTCCGCACGATTCCGCCGTTGGTAAGGGAAAGAAATTGGGGTTGTGCCGCGCGCAGCGGCACGGTCAAAAGCCAATAAAACAGCAGGCCCGGCAGAAAGCCGGTGACAACCGGGAACGCACCCGGTCGCGTTCAGGACTGCGCTGAATCATCCGCTCCGAACCGGATGACCGCCTGGCATATTTCCCGCGTTGATGGCCGGCATTGCTGCTGGTATCATTCGGACGTGCCAAGATTTCCGACCACGGATGCGACGGTTTTTTCCGTCCAACGAGCCGCATGATTCAATTGCTCCGCCAATTATGGGCCTGACCAAACTGGGCTGGAACGCCACGCGCGACGAACAATTCGCGCCGCATCTCGCCAAGGGGTTTGTCCCGGCGCGCGTCGCGGTTGAGGACAAGCATTTCTACCGCCTCTGGACGGAGACAGCGGAACTCACCGCGCAAATCACCGGCAAACTCATCCACGAAGCGCGCGGCGACCATGCCAAACTGCCCAAGGTCGGCGATTGGGTTGCCATCAAGCTCCTGCCCAACGAAGCAAAGGCCGCCATCCACGCCGTGCTGCCGCGCCGCACCCTGATCGTCCGCAAAATATCCGGTCGCGACACTGCCGCGCAAATTCTCGCCACGAATGTCGAAACGGTTTTTCTCGTGACCGCTGCGGACGCGAGCTTTAATGCCGCGCGGCTGGAGCGAATGCTCGTCATGGCGCACGACAGCGGCGCGCGTCCGGTCGTCGTGCTCAATAAAATTGATTTGTGCGAAGACCTCGACGCCAAACTGGCCGAGGCCGGGCGCGTGGCCGGCGATGCGCTTGTGCTGGCAGCCTGCGCCCTCACCGGACGCGGCGTGAAGAAGCTGGCCGCGCTGATCCAGCCCGGCGACACGGTGGTGTTCATCGGCACTTCGGGCGTCGGCAAGTCGAGCCTCATCAACCGGCTCTATGGTGAAGACATCCAGGCCACCTTGGAGGTGCGGGAGCGCGACGCCAAAGGCCGGCACGCCACCTCGTGGCGCGAGATGATTTTTCTGCCCCAGGGCGGCGTGGTCATTGACACGCCCGGCATGAGGGAATTTCACATTTGGGATGCCAGCCAGGGCGCGAAGGAAACATTTCCCGAAATCGAGGCGCTCGCGCGGGGCTGCCATTTTCGCGATTGCACGCATACGAAGGAGAAAGATTGCGCCGTGCTCGCCGCCGTCGCCGCCGGGACGCTCCCGCGCGACCGTCATGAAAGCTTCATCAAACTTCAGCTCGAAATCAGCTACCTCCGTGAAGCCGAAAAGCGCGCCGGCTGGCAGGACCGCCGGAAAAGCGACCGCCTGGCCCATCGCGTGTTCAACAAGCCGGATTGAACTGCTATAGGCCGTCATGGCGACATCCTGATTGTTTTTTTCCGGCATTTCGGCAGTATGCGCGCATGAATCCATTCTCCACCGGGCGCATTTTACACGCGGCGCTTTTATTGCTGGTGACGGCCACGGTCGCTTCGGCCGCGCTGCCAGGCGCAACCGCCATGGCGCCGGCAAGTAAAATCCA
>JAJXXI010000668.1 GCA_021781185.1 bacterium | reverse complement strand
GCACCATCGCCGAGGTCAAAGCCGCCGGCAGCGCCACGGGAACCAGCATTGAAGTCCGGCAGCTCTTTTTCAACCTGCCCGCGCGCCGGAAATTTCTCCGCACCGAGGAAACCGAGGCCGCGCACATCCAGCATTATCTCACGCTGGCTGCCTTGGCGTATCCCGAGGTCGCTTTTACCTTCGTCAAGGACGGGCGCAACGTCTGGCAACTGCCCGCCGTCCGGAGTGAACGCTGCATTTCCAGCCGGATCGAGGCATTGCGGGAACGCCTCCGCGCGCTGCTCGGCGAAGAAAAACTTTTGCCGGTGAATTTCTCCGCGTTCCTCGACGAGCCGGAGGCCAGGCCGGACGAAACGGATATTTTTGAAACCGCCTCACCGGGAAAACCCGAGGTGCCGGAAACGGGAAATCAACTGCGAATTTGGGGGCTGACCGGTTCACCCGGCGTTTCGCGGGCCACACGTGACGGCCAGTTTGTCTTCGTCAACCGCCGCCCGGTGGAAAACCGGGGCATCAACTACGCGCTCATCGAGGGCTATCACAACTCGCTGATGAAAGGGCGTTATCCGGTCTGCTGCCTGTTCCTCGAAATCAATCCGGCGGCGGTGGACGTCAACATCCATCCCGCCAAGCGGGAGGTGAAATTTCACCGCGAATTTGAGATCCGCAAATTCACCGCCCAGGCCGTGCGTGAAACCTTGCTGTGCTTTCATTCCGAGCCGCCCAGAACGGTTCCAGCCGCCAGAACGACCGGTGATTTGCCGGTGGTGCCGGAGGCTTCTGCGCTGGCGCTGCCGAATTTTCCGGAAAGATTGCACCCTTTGCCGGCCCCGCCGGCGCAGCTTCCGCCTGCCGCACAAACGCCTTTGAAAATGGGCTTCGCGCCGCGTTCAAGTCAAACGGAAGCGACAGCCGCACCCGCGCCGAACCCAACCGGGGCGCATCCTCCATCCTCCATCCTCCATCCTCCATCCTCACCGCGCGCTGCTCACCTGACACCGAGCGTCGAGCATCGCCCACCCGCGCCGACCTCATCCGCCACCCCGCTGCTCAACGTCCCGCTGCGGCTCATCGGCGTCGTCGGCAAGCTCTATGTGCTGCTGGAATCGGATCGCGGCTTGGTGCTGCTGGACCAGCACGCGGCGCATGAACGGATTTTATATGAGCAGATGCTCAACCGGCTGGAGCAGAAGGAGGCCGCGCCGTCGCAAAAGCTGCTGCTGCCGGAGACCATTGAACTGCCGCCGCGTGACGCCCAGTTTCTGCGCGAGCAACTGGCCGCCCTCACCCGGCTGGGCGTGGGCTTGAGCGAATTTGGCGAGCGCACGTTTCTGCTGGATGCGCTGCCGCCGTTCGTGAAGGTGCCGGATTCGCGCCGGTTTGTGTTCGACCTCGTGGACGAGCTGCGCGCCGCCGGACGCGAGGTGAACCTGGCGCGGTTGGGCGAACACACCGTGGCCAAGACCGTCTGCCGCCACGCGGTGAAGGCCAACGATCCGCTCGCCGGCAAGGAACTGGAAAATCTCGTCGAGGATTTGCGTAGTTGCGCAATGCCCTACACCTGTCCGCACGGCCGCCCGACGTTGATTGAGATGAACTATCGCGAGCTGGAGAAGAAGTTTGGGCGGGTGCAATAGGTTTATTTAGTGTATTACAGATTGACCAACACCAATGAAAAGGGCATGGTTAAACGTGATGAACGCAACACCTGAACTTTTTCCACAGGAAAACATAACTCCTGAAGAATGGGCTTGGGTTCGGGACTTAATCCAAGAAGTTCAACAGGAAGAACAACGAGATTCTTTTGTAAAATGCTTATTTGAGTGGGATCTGGCGGTAAGGCAATTCCGCAAGGTTGAAATGCGGCGGATAATTTTAGGGGCTCCAACCGAAAATGATATTTTGCACCACGCCCTTTGCCTTCACGCCCTCCTTGCAATCGGCAACGCCCTCTTATTGGAAGGGAAGAAATTTTCCGATGATCAATTGTCTGTCTTCAAGGTTTCTTTAAACCAGATTACGGCTTACGTTGCCGAACTGGAACAGAGCTTCCGGGAATGGCATCACGGAATTTCTGAAACTGAACTTGCCAAATCTCGGCGGGCAATCTTCAGTGCCACGGCCTGATTACATAGCAAAACTCCACGCCGCAAAGTATGACCTGCGTTTTTGTTGTGGAGCTGAGAAGCCGGAAAAACTTCGGCAGTATCGGGAAGTGCTGGCAGAGGCAGCACGCCAATCAAAAATTTCGGAGCATATGCTCGAAGCTGCTGTGGCTCGTGATTTCGGAGAATGGGTAAGACAGGAAAGATTGCCGAAACCTCCGAAGCCAAATTGATTGTTTTGTGAAGCCACAAAGTAATTTAACCTCTTCCGAAAATCTTCACCAAGAAGCCTGCCCCGCGCCATCGTCCCAAAACATTTCCGGCGAGCATTGGCGCTGGTGTCCGCAGTGCGGGCATGAGCTGGTCAACGAGAAGTGCAAGCTGCGCTGCCCGCGCTGCCATTATTTCATGAGCTGTTCGGATTTCGATTTCGCCGGCTGACGGTTGGCCGGGGCCTTCCATTTTGGCCGTGCTGCTGAAATCCCCCCCCCGGATTTGTGGATTATCGTTGACACATTTTCTCCGCCTGAAAAAATCCCCGGAACGTTTCAGGG
>JAJXXI010000255.1 GCA_021781185.1 bacterium | reverse complement strand
TTAACTCGGCAGGCGACGGAAGCTCCATCGTAAGCCGTTTATAGTCGTATTTGACCTTCGTGTATTTGAAAGCGTCCGTAAGTTCTTCAAGTTGGTTGATGGAAATATAGTTATCCGTTTTCCCAAGTTGAAAAATTTCGCGAATGACTGTAATTGCTCCGTTTGTTCTCGATGCAGAATACTTTGCTCTGAACGCATGACGGAAATTTGCCAGATGAACTGGCGTCAGTTTGCAGATAGCACAAGTTGAGAATTCAGGCCAGAGATTGCGGATGGCTTTCAGGCATTCTCGTTTATACAACGTGGTTTCCTCGTTAATGTCGCCGCTGGCCTCCGCGTTTGATAGCCACACCAGATAGCGTTCTGTCAGACTGTTTAACGTGCCGGTTTTCACCCGCTTTGCCCCGCGCAAATTGACCAGCCAGCCTGTCAGCTTCTCCATCGCCACACGCTTGTTGTCGCCAAAACTTTCGCGGACGAGTTTCCCGCGAAGCTTGACACGGCCATAATACGTCCCGTATTTTAAGTGCCGGTCAAGATTCGTATGTCAGTGCGTTGGAAGTCGCTTGCCATGTCAATACCTTGACCGAAACAATGGTGTTTTGCAAGCAAAATGGGTAGCAAGTATGGGTAGCATTTTTGCAATTTAGAAATATCAGAAACAACATTAAGTTGTTTATTTATAGCCTGTTGGAGAGATGGCCGAGTGGCTGAAGGCGCTGGTTTGCTAAACCGGTATACGGTCTAAAGCCGTATCGGGGGTTCGAATCCCCCTCTCTCCGCCATTTTCATTTTCGTGACTGAAAGTGACAATGGATGACGCACCGTGATTTCCGTCAATGTTTCCAACGGTTTTTCCTACCTTGATGGCCTTCAAACCGATGACGATAGGTGACACGGCAGGACGGTCGGCGACTAAAGTTTGTGAGTCTATTTGTGAGTCTATTTGTGAGTCGCCAATCGAAGGCAGTCCGCGAACGGTTGCCGCCAAAGGCAACTGCGCCATGTCCGTATAGGTTTTCATCGTCAGCCGCATGTCGCTGTGCCGCGCCAGTTCCATCGCTTCACGGGGCGAAACGCCAGCCCGTTGCAGGCGGGTACCTGATTGATCATCGGGCGACGCTGACCAGCGAAACCCACTGGGGCATGTTGGTAGATTATCTCTTGGCCGCTGCCGATACCAACGTAACAATGTTTGTCCACTCGAACATTCTCCAGACCCAGCCGATGGATTTTTATTGGCTTTTTGATGTCACGCCCGTCCCGCATGATGATTTTTTCGCGGTGGATCAGGACAGTTCCGCCAATCAGCTTGCTATTTTTCAAAACGATACAGACCCGAATGACGACCCGATTTACATCGCCAACGTGAGTTCGCCGCAGCACGGGAGCATCACTAACTCGCTGGACGCTTCGACTTTTCAATACACGCCTGACCCGGGTTTTTACGGCGTTGATTCCTTCACTTACAATGTCACCAGTGGCTACGGCGAGGTTTCCTCAAACGCGACCGTCACCGTTTTTGTCAACCAATCGGGCAATACGCCGCCTACGGCGAACGACCTCATCATCACGCTGGAAACGAATGTTTATTCCGTGACGTTCAACGCCGTAACGAATGCCTCTGGCAACTCGCCCGTGCTTTTTGCCGTCAATCCGGCGAGCATGGGCAGTGTTTCCAATGACGCGAGCGGGAATATCACCTATACGCGAAATCCAAATTTGTTTGGTGACGACGCTTTTACCTACGTCCTCACGGACGCAAACGGCGGATACGCAGTCGGCAATGTGCGGGTTGAGCAGCAGGACACCAGTGGCGACGGGCTGTCAGGCCAATGGGATTTGCGCTATGGTTTCGATCCAACGGTGGACAACTCGTTAGCCGATCCGGCGGGTGATGGCCTGCCGAACCTTGCCAAATTTGTTCTTGGCCTCGACCCGAATGTCGCCGAAAATCTGCTGAACCTGCCTGACATGACCAACGGCACGCCAATCAGCGGCTTTGCACAACTGCCCATTTATGGCTTGAACAGAAACATTCCGAAACCGCCAATCGCTCTATGGGTTAATGGCCTGCCAGCATCGGATGCAGTCCTCGCGCAAGGGCCGGACGGCCAATGGCAGATGGATTGGAACACCAGTTTTCTCACCAACGGCACTTATCAGATTCAACTGGATTGTCCGGTTGCCCCAGCAAGCTCGCCGGATTCCATCACCGATGTCATGGGCGCTCCTGTGACAGTGCAAGTGGACAATCCAATCACGATGGACAAACTGACCAGCCAGTTCACCAGTTATCTCTACATTTACGGAACCCTGGCAGAAACCAATGACACTTTCGACGTTTATCTTTATGACGACTACGGCAATCCGCTGGTTCATGCCACGGGACTTTCAGCGACAAACGGGCAAATTGCCGTGGGTTGGGATTTGACCGATGGAAACGGAAACCAAATTTCCTTTGGCAATGTTCAAGCGGTTTTTTATCTTCATCCGCCGGGAGGTTCGGGCAGCGTGCAGCCCGCTGATACATCACCTTCGCCGGTTTTCTCCCCCGCCGTTTCTGAGTTCGTGACCTCAAAGAGGGGAATCAATACGCTACAAGGCTGAAGGGGCGGGCATGGTGGAGGGAGCCCGAAGGGCGACCGGAACCATGCCCGCCCCCCCGGC
>JAJXXI010000045.1 GCA_021781185.1 bacterium | reverse complement strand
CTCGGCCTCCTATCCGCACGTCAGTTCAATCCTGAGTGCAACAAAACCTTTGCGATCATTTGCGGCGGACGAAGCGAGCCGGCTCATTCTTTACCACGGGAACAGTCGCCTGTCCCCAAGGGGTCGTTCGAGCGCGACGCCGCTCCGTAAATTCAGTTTGCTCTTCGGCGGGTCGTCATGGTTTTCAATCGGCCAGCACCAAGCCCAGTTTCTCCGCCGTGGTCTGGCCGGTGCAAAGCCGCCACCAGTCCACGCCGAACCCGCGCGCCAGCGCCACGATCAGTTGTTTGCGCCGGCCTGCGCCAAGCTTCGGGTTGAGGATTGGTTCCCGCCATTTCTTGCAGAGGCGGTAGTCAGGTTGGTAACGCACCAGCCGCCAGGCCGCCTCACACAACGCCCAGCGTAACCGGGGATTGCCGGTCTTGGTGATGTGGCCGCGTTGCTGGCGGGTGCCGGAACTGTGTTCGCCGGGACATAATCCCAGATAGCTGGAGACTTGGCGCTGGTTCCGGTCGCCCTTCGGGCTCCCTCCACCAGCGCCTCCCCCTCAGCCTTGTAGCGTATTGATTCCAGGCTTTGAGGTCACGAACTCAGAAACGGCGGGCCCGCGATCAAAAGAAAATTGTCATCCAATTGATCCCGTGAACAGGAGCAATTTTATGTTGTTGGCTGTCGCGGCTGTCGTGAAAAGGAACGACAAGCCTCCCATGCGAGTTTGAGCTAACATCAAGATAATGAAATCATTTGTCCATCCACTGGCGGTTGCTTTGTTTTTTTTCGCGTTGGCGGCTCGTGCGGCCGCCACGGACGACATGCAGATTTATTCCGGACGGTTTAACAACGGCTGGGGCGACTCCTGGTCTTGGATGCCGCGTTACGCCACAAACAATCCGGTCTTCACGAGCAGTTCGGTCTATGTCGCGAGCAACTCGATGGCGTGCGTTCCAGACGGCAATTACCAAGCGTGGTGGCTGAAGGCGGGCACCACCGTGGACACGACAATATACGCGAGCCTGAGTTTTTGGATTCATGGCGGCGCGACCGGGGGGCAAACGATTTCGGTGCAAGGCGAATTGAACGGCTCAAAGTCGGGGCTGCCATCGGTTCAAGTAACGGCTCCGACGAATTCATGGAAGCAAGTCACGATTTCGCTCTCATCGCTGGGAGTTGACAACAAATCGGACCTCACCGGTTTTCAAATCGGCAATCAAACATCCACCCAGCCGTTTTTCATTGATGACATGCGGTTGGTGGCGGCTCCCGCGCCGGCGACCGTTCATGTCAACGTCAACGCGAGCCAGACGGTGCGCACGGTGAGCCCAAGAGTTTTTGGCATCAATGAAGTTGCCTGGGACGGCAGCGTGAATTCGGCCGCTTCCGTTTCGATTCTCACCAACATTGGCGCAACCTGCCTTCGCTGGCCGGGCGGCAGTTGGGGCGACGGCTATCATTGGACCAATGAAAATTGGAGCACCGGCAATTCCGGTCCGCGCTACTGGGGTTCCTTTTCGCCGGATTTCATTGCGCTGGCGACCAACGCCCATTGCAACGCGTTTATCATTGCCAATTACGGCACCAGCGACGCGAACGAGGCAGCCTACGGCGTGCGGATGTTCAACCTCACCAATCATTGCAATTTCAAATACTGGGAGATCGGCAACGAAGTCGGCGGCAGTTGGGAGTGGGATTGGCCGTATCCGGGTTTTGCCACCAACGACATCCTTGATTTGTCCTCCCTGGCGGATCGGCTCTACACGCCAACCAATAACATTTCAACCTACCTTAGAAGCCAGCTTTCAGCGGGCACGCTTTCGGCGCTGACGAATTACATGGGTAACCCTTCGGGCAACGATGCGGCGTTGCGCTGGGCGCTGGTGAACGACATTAACAACCTCATGTATAACGGTTCCCAATCTGTTTATTTTGGTGACACCAATCGTTTTGCGGGCATTACCTTTCGGTCAATTACTTTGACCAATCTTTCGCTGCCGATTCCCGCTCTGGGGCAGGATTTGGCAAATCGCATGACGCTCGAAGATGCCTTCCCCGAATTGGCGAAACTGACTCCGGCAATCAACCTGGCCAGCAACTGGCCCAATGTCTATCTGCCTCACGATGCGTGGACCTACGCGATGCGGTTCAAGGATTACTACACGCAGATGAAAGCGGCGGACCCGACGATCAAAATCGGCGCGGTGGTTGACATCACCGAAGACGGCACATCGAATTACGGGAACCATCCCGTGGTCAACCCGCGCACCGGGGTGACACACAATGGCTGGACGCCCGTGATGCTGACCTACATGCGCAGCAATAATTGCATTCCGGATTTTGTGATCGAACACAGCTACGGCCCGACGGCGGGAGACACGCAAGATTTGCTTTGGCCCAGAGGCTTGGCGACCGACGCGGTGAGTTTGCGCCAGATGCTCACCGATTATCTCGGCGCCGCCGCCACCAACGTCGCGCTGGAAGTCACCGAAAACGGCATGGGCGGCGACAAGCAAAGTGTCAGTCTGCCGGGTGGTCTTTTTTATGCCGACAGCTTCGGACAAATTTTACAAACGGAATTCGACTCGCGCATCTGGTGGGATATGCACAACGGCGCGGGCAGCATTGCCGATCCCGACCCGGCGTTCTATGGCTGGCGGAAGGATGGCAATGGCAATTACA
>JAJXXI010000219.1 GCA_021781185.1 bacterium | reverse complement strand
GCCGCAGCGGAAAAAATTCGAGCAGGAATGGGAGTTGTGCATCTCCATCCTGCACAGCGTTGCCGGTCGGGTGCGCGCCACGTTTTACAAGCGCAACAATCATCCGGAAATGAGCCTCCGCTTTTGCGGCGAGAAGGTGGCCACGCGCGACGAACTGGGACTGCCGGACAAGCTGGACGAGCTGGCGCGCAAGCCGAACGGACTGGTGCTAATCACCGGCCCGACCGGCGCGGGCAAGACGACGACGCTGAACTATCTCGTGGATCTGATCAACAGCGAGCGCCGCTGCAAAATTGTCACGATCGAAGACCCGATTGAATTCGTCCACGAGAACAAGCGCGCCATCGTGGTGCAGCAGGAGGTGCTGACGGATGTGCGGTCGTTCAACCGCGCGCTGATTCACGTTTTGCGGCAGGACCCGGATGTGATTGTGGTCGGGGAGATGCGCGATCACGAGGCGATTGCCACCGCGTTGACGGCGGCGGAAACGGGGCATCTCGTGCTGGCCACGATGCACTCGCCGAATGTTTCCCACGCGCTGGAACGGATCATCGGGGTCTTTGAAGGCAGCGCCCAGAAACAGATTATTTTACAACTGTCGAATTCGTTGCAGGGCATCATCGCGCAGGATTTGCTGCCGTCCGCCGACCGCATGCGGCGCGTCCTCGGCTACGAATTGCTGGTGGCCACCGGCGCGGTGCGGAATCTGATCCGCGAAAACCAACTGCACCATCTGGAGAACACCTTGCAAATGGGCCGCAAAGACGGAATGGTGCTGATGGATAATCATCTCTACGACCTCTACTGCAAGTGCGCCATCACTTACGACACGGCCATCAGCCGCGCCCGTCATCCCGACCGGATCACGCAACGATAACCCGAGTTCCCGCTCAAACAGAGCGGAAGGAGATCAATCTCAGATTTCAGGCGGCAAAAGCAAATGCCGGGCGCGAAGCCCAACGTTGAATGGTGAAAAGCCGTTTAAAAGTGTCGCTTAAAATTCGCCGGGCCAGCCGCTACTCTTCTCAGCCAATTCCGCCTCGGAGTTGAGAACGCCCCGGCAACAGCGAGCAGGCCTTTCAGACTTCAGACAGATGCTGGCAACGGAAGCCTAACGGGCAAGTTGAAGCGCGATTTGCTTGTCGAGTTCCGCCGCGAGCGAAACATCGCTCACTCCCCAGGAACTGCGGGCCTGCACTTCGACCTGCGTGGTGCGCGGATCCACGGACTGGACGGAGATCCAGACGTTGCGTTGGTTGACTTTGGCGGAAAGGGAGCGGACGACATTGGTGCCGGGACTGATGAATTCCTTGGTCAGCACGCCGTTATTGGCAATTACCTGCACGGACGCCTGGTAAACCTGTTCCAACGAACGGTTGTAGCGGGAGACGATGGTGTCCTGGCTCCATGTGGTGGCCACGCTGTGGGTGTCACTGACGGTTTTGACGCAGCCTGTGGCAAAAAGCGCGGCCCCGGCGAGAACGGCGAAAAATTTCATCTTCATAATGGGGACAATGCAACCGAAAAGCCCCGGCGCGTCAAGCACGATTCATCCGGGGTTATTTTGAAACTTTCGCCCCGCGCCGGTTTTCGATAATAGACGATATGCCGCAGTTTTCATACAAGGCCCGCAAACGTTCCGGTGAACTCGTGGAAGGTGTGCTGGAGGTGGCCGACCGGGGTGGGGCGCTGATGCAGATTCAGCGCTCCGGCCTGTTCCCCATTGCCGTTGAGGCCGCCAAGGCGGGCGCGACGCCGGAGGGCAAACGCGCGGCCAAATCCGTGGATCTGGCCGCGTTTTTGCCGGAATCCCTGCGCACGCAACTGACCCAGAAACGGAAGCCGAAGTTGCAGGAACTCGCGACTTTCACCACGCAGTTGGCCAATCTGCTGCAATCAGGCATGCCGCTGACGCTGGCGTTGAACAGCATGACGCATCTGCAGACCAAAGGCATTCCCGCCGAAGTCAGCCGCGAGTTGAAGCAGGAGGTGTCGGAGGGTCGCGGCTTGTCGGATGCGATGGCCCGGCAGCCGCGCATCTTTTCCAATCTGTATGTCAACATGGTGAAGGCGGGCGAGCAGAGCGGCTCGCTGGTGCCGGTGCTGCGCCGCATGGCGAATCATTTTAACCAGTTCGCGGAAGTGCAGGCGAAGTTCAAGTCGGCCATGATCTATCCGGTCCTGGTGATCAGCGTGGGAATTTGCATCATGACTTTCTTCATGTTTTTCATCATGCCGCGCTTCACGGAGATCTTCAACGGTTTCGGCGTCCAACTGCCGCTGCCCACGCGGATGCTGATTCAGACGAGCCAGTTCTTGTTGAACTTCTGGTGGCTGCTCGGACTGATGCTCATCGCGATGGTGATCGTTTTCAAACGGTTCCAAACCAGCGCCGCCGGGGCGCGCCTGATGGATGAATGGCGGATGAAAGCGCCGGTTTTCGGAAATGTCGTGCGTTTGAATGTGTTCGGCCAGTTTGCGCGGACACTGGGAACGCTGCTGCAAAACGGCGTGCCGGTGCTGACCGCGTTGAAGATCACCGAGCAGGTCATGTCCAACGGGCTGATCAAGGTGGCCATCGCCAAGACACGCGAGGCGGTGACAGACGGCAAGACGCTCGCCCAGCCGCTGGCGCAAAGCAAGCTGTTCCCGCAATTGATGGTGGATCTGGTC
>JAJXXI010000444.1 GCA_021781185.1 bacterium | reverse complement strand
AATAAAAATCTCGCGCGAAGCAGCGAACGGATCACTGCCATCAGAACCAGCCGCCAGCCCACGACCACGCCGGAAAGGCGCGCCCGGTCCGCCGGCAAAAGTAAAACGCTGCACCGGCACGGTGACACCGGTATTCTCAAGTTCGCAGATGTCCTCTATCCCTTGACCTTTCATCGCGCGCAGAAAACCGGAGGTGATACAAACCGATTTACCCGCCTCAAGCTGCGTTTTGATTTTTTGAATGATATGGGGATCGAATTTGGCCTGTTCAGTCAGAAGCATCATGGCCGCGTTGGTTGGAAAATAAGGAACAATGTCCATCGGCAGGCCAATCATGCCCAGGTAATCGTGGAGGAACTCCTCACCGGTGGCGTGATAAGGCGTGTAGGTTTTTATGCCCACGGGCCTGCCCATGTGCGTCAACACCTCGTCAACCTGACCAAGTGTATAACCGGCAATATCCGCAAACGTCGGACGCTCTTCCGCACCAATGGTTTTAGCCACTGCTGACAAGTTGAGGCTGGTCGGCTCATCCGCCCATGAACGGTCTTTCAAGGCATTGGGCCAGATATTGAAGATCATCCCGGCATAATTGAAACAGCACATTTCAGGGCAACGTGCAAAAACGGTATCTAAAAGCTCCTCCGAATAGCGGTCAATTGGATTCGCGCCCCCTTGATCCACCCAGCCGCCCTTGTTCACCCCGGGCTTGAGATTGTCCATGAAGCGCATGATGTCGTAGCTCTGGTAAGGCTGCAGGTGCTGCTCCTCACCAAGCCAAAGACGGGATTCCGTGCCGGAGAACATGCCATCCACCATGAGCGGAACTTTTTCCGTGTCGTTGCCCATGCCGGCATACTGGTCATACCAATTGGCCATCTTGATGATCACCTTGCACTTGGGATTAACCTGCCTGGCCGTTTTGACGATGAGGTTTTTTACGACTTCGCGCATGGTGTCCAAACGATATTGTGTCCAAGAACGCTTGCCTTTGGCCTTGATGTCGTATTCGGTTTTCCGGTCGAAAAAGAAATAATCGTCGAGCAAAATCTCGTCGAAATGATGGGCGGCCATTGCCACGGACTGTTTCACAAACGCGCGATCTTCCGGGTTTGAGTAGTCAAACCCCTCGTAACCGTTGGCTTCACTGATGCTGAATGCCAGTCCGCCGCAAACTTGCACCCCTTGGTCCTGATAAAATTTCTTGAGCTTTTCAAGACCGGCTTCGTCAACCAGCGTGTGGTTGCGCATCACTTCAAGATAAATTTTGTCAACCTTGAGATTGCGCGTCAGCTTCGCCCAGGACTCGGCAGGATTCAGTTTGCCGTCCATAAGGTTGCGCACCGTTCCCTCCGGCGCATAGGTGGAAACGATGAAACTTTTGTAATGACCTTGGGCCTGAACGGAGACGGTCCAAGTTGCCAGCATCAGAAACGCGATCAACAAACGAGTCAACTCAAACAGCGATTGCAATTGGGGCTTCATGAACGTGAACAGCGTTATGATTAGTGTTTTGCCACGGGCGTCAGTGTCAACAGATAGACACTGTTTTCATCCATCGGAAGCGTCGCGGAAAAATCGCCGTCCACGGTGACGGTTGATTCCGAATCCGGTTTGCCCGAGGACAAAGCCTTCAGTTGGGCCACGTCTTCACGGCTCAAGTCGGTCGGGGCTCCCATCTCCAGATAGCGCGAATACGGGTCATTATGGTGATAGCCGATCTGGTAAACCGCGCGTTGGTAAGTTCCTGGCCGCAGGTGCGCAAGCCTGATGGTCACATCTCCCGTGGACTTCGATGGATGGGGCTTGAAGAAGAGATTTTGGTTGCTGATCTTGCCTCCATCGCTCGGATCAGTGAGATCCCAAAGCAGAACCTGCACTCCGCCATTCTTGTCAGTGCAGACGTAGGAAGCCGGATCAGAATTCTTGAGTTCCGTCGGGCCGAGCCTGGCGAGAAAATCATAAGCCCAGAATGCGGGCTTGCGAATCCCCTGAAAATTGATGAGGCCAAAGCCGCCGTGAAACGGTCGTGGCACCGGACCATTCTCCTCGAATACGTCTGTAAAGGTCCAATAACTCATGGCACCGAGATTCTCGGTGTGGCGGAGCTGTTCCAAGACGAACGGAGCGGAGAAATACGAATCGTGAATTGGATCGCGCGGCGAATAAGACGCGCTCCATTCGGTGATGTAAATTGGCAGCTTGGGCTTGGAGCTTTGCTCGATGATGGGAAACTGGCTGTTCGCCGTGTCAGCGACGAAATGAACGTTGCTGTTCAGATAAAGCAAACGGTTTCCATAGGGATCGAGGCCGCTGGGGCCACCGCCGAGACCGTAAGAGTGGAAACTGATGAAATCGAGCCCAACACGTTTTTGCTGGCAGCAATCAATGAACTGCTTCGTCCAGGCCGGACCAGCACCAGCAGGGCCGCCAACGAGGTAATCTGAGTTGACGCCTTTTACGTCCCTGGCCGTGTGCTCGTAAAGCTTGAAATAGGCGTCACGCCGGACGGTGTCGTTCGCATCCGGTGCCGGACGCCAAAACAGGCTGAGGTTTGGTTCGTTCCAGACTTCAAAGCGCCACGTTTTAACCTCATCGGCTCCATAGCGAGCCGTCCAATGCTTCACCAGCGCGGTAATGAGAGCGTCCCATTTGGCGTAGTCGTTCGGCGGCGTGACGTTG
>JAJXXI010000258.1 GCA_021781185.1 bacterium | reverse complement strand
AAAATCACCGAGGCGAAACAGCAGCAGCGCATCCTTCGGCAGCTCGCCTTTGATGCGGCGATACTGCGACATCATCGGTGTGAGTTGCGCTTCAGCGGACATGGGCAGAGAAAATAGCGATGAACCAAGGTGGCGTCGAAACGAAATTATCTAAACCATCAGCGCTCCGGATGGTTTGAATTCTTCCGTGCTTCAATCAAGCCCCTTGAGGAAGGCGGCAAATTCTTCATCCTTGATTTTCAGCGTGTGCTTTTCCTCCGGATAAACGCCGCCTTGGACCTCGGCCTGCAACGCCTGGAAGGCTTCGACCCGGAGACGCTGAACCCGCGCTTCTTCCTTGCCGATCTGGCCGTAAACTTTGGCGTGGCGCGGAATATGGCCGGTGTTGGTGCCCAGCACATCCGTGGCGAACAGATATTGAACGGTGCCAACGCCGCTGCCCATGGAAATTAAAATTAATTTTTCCAATCGGCGGGCGATTTCCTCCGCCACCTTGGCCGGGACGATTTCAATTTCCACCCCGACGGCGCCGGCATCCTGGTAAGCCTTGGCCGCCTCATAAACCTGACGTGCCTCGGCGGCGGTCTTGCCGATCGCGCGCACGCCGCCAACCCACGTGGAACGGTAGGGGACAAAACCGATATGTCCGATTACCGGAACGTATTCCCGCGCCATCGCCTCCACACATTTCATGCTCAAGGCCGAATAAACCGCATCCGCGCCGGCGTTCATCAACCTGAACCCGGCCGACACCGCTTGGTCCGGGCTGGCGGCCCGGGGGTCATTGACGTTATGGGCGGCGATGAGGAACACATTTGGCACCGCCGGGCGGATCACCGGCAAATCTTCCTCCATGCACATGATCATCTCCACGCCAGCTTCGGCGCAGGCCACGGCTTCATTCAGATTGCTGGTCCGGATTTCGGTAAACGTCCGGCCGCTTTTCTTGGCGGCAAACAGATCGTGGACGGTCAATTTAGGCATGGTGTTGCTTTCTCCGTTTTGCGGTCCAAGCTGCGGCAACACTTCTTTTCTGCGGTGCTACTGCCTGTCATGGGCGGGAGTTGGGTTTCGGTGGACATGCGGTGGGAAAGCTAAACGTGAACACGGACAAAATCGAACAACTTTTGAGCAAAGGCCGGCGTTGACAGTCCGGGAGTCATTTGATGAACTTCGGCCCCATGAAATCCACTCATACGCTGTTGAAGAAGTTGACATATCTTTCATGTTTAGCGTTGCTGTTCTCCTGGATGGTGCTTCCGGCCGGCGCGGCGGTTGCCGGCCCGGCGGGCAGCCAGTTGCGGCCGTCGGTGACGCCGTTGGTGGCGGGCAGCCCGATCAACTCGGGCGACAATGCCTGGTTGCTGGCCAGTTCCGCGCTGGTGCTGATGATGACCGCGCCGGGCCTGATCTTGTTTTATGGCGGACTGGTGCGGACGAAAAACGTCCTTTCCACCATGATGCACAGCCTGATATTGATGGCCCTGATTTCAATGCTCTGGATGGTGTTCGGCTACAGCATGGCGTTTGCGCCGGGCAACGCTTTTTGCGGCAACCCGCTGACGCATTTCCTACTGAAAGGTGTCGGCGCGGCACCGGATCCAACCTACGCCGCGACCATTCCCTCGGAAACCTTCATGCTGTTTCAGATGATGTTTGCGATCATCACGCCGGCGCTCATCAGTGGTGCCGTGGCGGAACGGGTGAAATTCAAGGGTTATGTGGCTTTCATGCTGCTGTGGACGGTGGTGGTCTATTTCCCGCTGTGCCACATGGTCTGGGGCCAGGGCGGATTTTTCAACTGGGCTTCCGGCGGCAAAATCCCGGTTTTGGATTTCGCGGGCGGCACGGTGGTCCACATCAGTTCCGGCGTGTCGGCGCTCGTGTTTGCGCTCATGATCGGCAAGCGCGACGGATTTCCGCATGAACCGATGGTGCCGCACAATGTGGTGCTTTCGCTCGTTGGCACGGGTCTGCTGTGGGTCGGCTGGTTTGGCTTCAATGCCGGCAGCGCGTTGAATGCCGGTTCGCTGGCGACGAGCGCGTTTGCGGCCACACACTTTTCCGCAGCGGCGGCGGCGCTCAGTTGGGCGGCCATGGAATGGAAATTAAAAGGCAAACCCAGTGTGCTGGGCGCGGCGGCGGGCATGGTCGCGGGGCTGGCGACCATCACGCCGGCCTCGGGTTTTGTGAGCATTCCGGCGGCCTTTTGCATCGGCCTCGTTGCCGGCGTCGTCTGCTACACGGCGGTCACGAAAATCAAATCCGTCTGCGGTTATGATGACTCGCTGGATGTGTTCGGCGTTCACGGCATCGGCAGCATCACGGGTATGTTGATGCTCGGTTATCTCGCGAATCCAGAGGTGAACCCGGCCATTGCCAGCACCTTTCAGGCAAACGGGATCACGGTTTCCCTGGCGGGCGGCTCCCACCAGTTTTTCAATCAGTTCATCGGCGTGGCCTTTACGGCGGCGCTCGCCGCAGTGGCGACGTTTTTGATCGTGAAAATCGTGGACGCCGTCATCGGGCTGCGCGTGGATCAGGAAGACGAAAGTGTCGGCCTCGACTTGTCACAACACGGCGAGCGTGCCTACAATGAATAAAATCTATGAAAAAAATCGAAGCCATCATCAAGCCGTTCAAGCTCACGGAAGTCAAAGACGCGCTGAACGAACTCGGCAT
>JAJXXI010000308.1 GCA_021781185.1 bacterium | reverse complement strand
AAATTAATTCCGGACCAGCCAGATAAGCGGGATTGCTGCAAGCGGCAATTCCGCACCCGGGATCAGACCGCTTCCTGAGTGGCGACTTCTTCCTTGTCCTCGCCAATCACCGGGGCGATGGCCTGAAGCTTGTCTCCCGCATCGAGATTCACCAGCTTGACACCCATCGTGTTGCGGCCGGCTTCGCGGATATCCTTCACATTCGTCCGCACCATCTGGCCGCCGACGGTGATGAGCATGATGTCATCCGCGTCCCGGACGGTGAGCGCACCGACCACGCCCCCGGTTTTATCACCAATTTTCATGGTGATGATACCCTTGCCGCCGCGCGACTGGACGCGGTATTCGTCAAACGCCGTGCGTTTGCCAATGCCGTTTTCACCGGCCACCAACAGGGCCGCATCCGGAACCACGATGGCAACTGCAATCAGCGCGTCGCCGGCTTCCAGATTGATGCCGCGCACTCCGCCGGCGGCCCGGCCCATCGAACGCACGTCGGCTTCGTGGAAACGGATGCTCATCCCGTCCTTGGTGATCAGAATCACGTCGTCGCCGGGATCGCTTTCATCGGTGCTGCCCCGCGTCAGCTTGACGTCTATCAAGGTATCATCCGGCTCGATGCCGATGGCAATGATGCCGCCCTTGCGGACGTTGGCAAAATCGCTCAGAGAAGTCTTTTTCACCGTGCCCTGGCGCGTGGCGAAGAACAATTCTCCCGGTTGCTGCCAGGTGACGTCGTTCTTGTTTTCGTCCGTCTTGGAAAGAATGCGGATCAGTGCGGCGACTTTCTCGTCGGCCTTGAGTTCCAGCAGATTGGCGATGCTGCGGCCTTTCGCGGCGCGGCCCATGTCCGGAATTTCATGGACGCGCTCGACATACACGCGGCCGGTGTTCGTGAAGAACATCAGATAATCATGCGTGCTCGCGGTGAACAGATGCTCCACGAAATCCTTGTCCTCAGTGGTCTCGCCCTCGCGGGTGGTCATGCCGATCACGCCTTTGCCGCCGCGGCGCTGGGCGCGATACTGGCTGATGTTCGTGCGCTTGATGAGACCGGCGTGGGTGAGGGTGATGATGACGCCTTCGTTGGCGATCAAATCCTCAATGGCAATCTCCCCTTCATCCGGCACGATCTCCGTTTTACGCGGGGTGGCGTGCTTCTCCTTGATCAACTGAAGCTCCTGCTTGATGATCGCCATCACACGCGATTCCTTCGCGAGAATGTCGAGCAAATCCTTGATCACATCAATCAACGCCTTGTATTCCTTGTCAATCTTGTCAATTTCCAGCCCGGTCAATTGATACAAACGCAGATCCAAAATCGCGTCCACCTGTCGCTCGGTCAGCGCGTAACGCCCTGCCTCCAACCGCGCCTCGGCGCGGATCAGAATGCCCCACTGCTCCACCTGCGTTCGCGACCATTCAAATGCCAGCAGCTTGATCTTCGCCTCATCGCGGGTCTTGCTGGAACGAATGATGTGAATGAATTCGTCGAGGTTCGAGAGGGCAATGAGGTAGCCCTCCAGCAGCTCGGCGCGTTCCTCGGCCTTGCGCAATTCAAAACGGGTGCGGCGCAAAACCACTTCGCGGCGATGCTCGATATAACACTGGATGATTTCCTTCAAGTTGAGCGTCTTCGGACGTCCGTGGTCAATCGCCAGCGAATTGACGCTGAAGGAAACTTCCAGTTGCGTATGCTGAAACAGCTTGGCGATGACAACTTTGGGATTGGCATCCCGCTTGAGTTCGATCACCAAGCGGCAATGCTCGTCCGACTCATTGCGCATCGCGGAGATTTCCGTGATGATTTTTTCATTCACCAGGTTCGCGATCTGCTCTTCCAGCCCCGCGCGGTTGACGTTAAACGGAATTTCCGTGATAACGAGCTGCTCGCGATTGCCCTTGATCTCCTCCAACCCGATCCGCCCGCGCAGCTTGAGGCTGCCCTTGCCGGTGGTGAAATAGTTTTTGATGCCTTCGATGCCGCAGAGAAATCCGCCGGTCGGAAAATCTGCGCCCTTGATGAATTTCATCAGCTCGGGAATCGTGATGTCCGGCTTGTCAATCTGCGCGCAGATTCCATCCACGACTTCACCGAGATTGTGCGGGGCCATGTTCGTCGCCATGCCGACGGCGATGCCCGTGCCACCATTGACAAGCAGGTTCGGAAATGCGGCGGGAAAAACCCTCGGCTCGGTGAGACGTTCGTCGTAGTTCGGGACGAAATCCACCGTATCCTTGTCCATGTCCTGCATCAGCGCCGCGCCCAGATGCGTCAGCCGCGCCTCGGTATAACGCATCGCCGCCGGCGGGTCGTTTTCCACGGAACCGAAGTTGCCCTTGCCGTCCACCAGCTTCTCGCGCATCGCCCAGGGCTGCGCCATGTGCACGAGTGTCGGATAGATCACTGCTTCGCCGTGCGGATGGTAGTTGCCGGAGGTGTCACCGCAAATCTTCGCGCACTTGTAAGGCTTGCGTCCAGGAAACAACGAAAGCTCGTGCATCGCGTAAAGGATGCGTCGCTGCGAGGGTTTCAATCCGTCGCGCACGTCGGGCAACGCGCGCGAAATGATCACGGACATCGAATAGTCGAGGAACGAGTTCTTGATCTCGTCGGCGA
This sequence comes from bacterium, assembly GCA_021781185.1. Classification (GTDB taxonomy): domain Bacteria; phylum Verrucomicrobiota; class Verrucomicrobiia; order Limisphaerales; family UBA11358; genus UBA11358. The sequence goes on along the minus strand of JAJXXI010000308.1, from coordinate 65 downwards.
CGTTGATCCGGGAAATCTTTTCGCCCTGCGTGTAGGCACCGCCGCTGGGCTGCTGTTCCGGTGAG
>JAJXXI010000752.1 GCA_021781185.1 bacterium | reverse complement strand
CGCGCAATGTTGTTTTTGATTTCGTCAACCGTATCCACCTGCTCCGTCACCGAGTAATTGATACGGATTGGTTCGTGGAACAACTCGTTATGGCGTTTGACCGTGACGTGAATGTATTTGTCAATCGCCGTGCTGAACACCGCTCCATAGTCCTGTTCATAAAAACCCGGCAAATCCGTTCCACCACCAGCAAAACTAACGCGCAGTGGTGTGCGCGTGACAACAATTTTAGGCAGGTTGGCGGGGGCCAGATTAGCCATTTTTTAGCGCCCAATCGTAGGGGATTTCCTTGGTAAACGGATCAATGCGGATGATTTCGTTCGGGTCGTGCGGCTCTGTGGCGCAATTGGCCAGAATCACCATCTTATCGCCGTAAGCCTTGTAGCCATTGGCGATACCGGGCGGCATTTGCACGAGCACATAATTGTCTTCGCCAAAGAAGACTTCCTGCAACTCACCGTGGGTCGGCGAATCTTTGCGCAAATCATACATAACCAGCTTGGCGCGGCCGGACATGACGACATTGTTGATGGTCATGCTTTTGTGAATGTGCCAGGCTTTAATGGTGCCAGGCCAGGCGCAGGAGAAATAAATTTCGCCGAACTTGATGAAATGCGGATCGGTCGCCTTCATCATGTGCATGATTTTGCCGCGCTCATCAACGACCTGACGGAGGGGAATGACTTTTACACCGTGAATCATAAGTTTATCAGTTGGTTTTCCAGCGCAACGAACCATCCAGCCGGCCGCTGTCCAGAAGGTAATGCAGCCATTTCAGCCGCGTGAATTTTTTATCCGTGAAATCCGCAAGCGTCAGGCCGGCCTTCTTGTAAGTCGCATACAATTCCGCCGCACCGGTCCGCACATTCCATTTGAATTTGAAATCCGGGAACGTGCGCGCAAATTTTCCAAAATCGGCCTTGTAAGTCCGCTGGTCCGCGCCGGGCTGGGGCTGCATTTCCAACTGGGCGCCGGGCACGGTGGCAACGGCGATTTGCGCGAGCTCGATGATTTGATGATTCAAATCGTTCGCGCCGGAGTTGAATGCCTGATTGTGAATTTTCCCCTTCGGCGCATCCAGGAAAAGCTGGAAATACCGCGCCACATCCTGCACGTGCATCACGGGCCGCCATGGTTTGCCATCGCTGTAAACCACCACTTTGCCGGTGGTGGTGGCGCGTCCGACGAGATCATTCAGCACCGTGTCAAACCGCATCCGGGGCGACACGCCGTAAATTGTGCCGTTGCGGATGTAAACTGGCGAAAATCTTTCGTCTGCAAGTTCATATAGGGCGCGCTCGGCTTTGACCTTGGAGCGGGCATATTCCGTTTTTGGATCAAGCGGTGATTCCTCGGTGACGACTTCTGCATTCGACGCCCCATACATTATGCAAGAAGAAGAGAATAAAAAGCGGTCCACCCCGGCGGCCTTGGCCAGTTCCGCCAGTTTGACCGTCGCCTTGAAATTGATTTCTTCCGTCCACCCGTCATTGAGATTGCCGATGGGGTCATTGCTCAACGCCGCGAGGTGAATCACCGCGTAAACACCTGCCACATCCGCCGGAGTCAGGTCGCGGATGTCCTTCTTGATGGTCCCGACCAGTCCGAGGTCCGGCACCAGGCTGCATTCACCGAAGAAACCGGTGTCCAGGCCGATGACTTCGTATCCCGCCGCAGCAAGGTGCGGCGACACGACCGAACCAATATATCCGTTGTGCCCGGTGATTAATACACGTTTTGACATATTAGATTTTTGATGCGTTTGAACCAGCAATGACTTCGCTGACAATTTCCGCGAGCGTTCTGTTCCCAGAAATCAAGGCCGGAAGACATCCGGCCGCTTCGGCGGCTTGGGCGTCGCGTTCATCATCGCCGATGAAAAGCGTCCGGCTCAAGTCCAAATTGAAATCGTGCTGCGCCTGGAAGAGCATTCCCGGCCTGGGCTTACGGCACTCACAGCCTTCGTCCCAGTCATGCGGGCAATAATAAATGGCATCCACGCGTCCACCGGACTGTTCCACTTCCGCCACCATCTGCAGGTGGATGCTTCGCAAATCCTGCTCCGTCATGGCACCACGATTGATGCCGGCTTGGTTCGAAACAATGATGACCTTGAAACCTGCCTCGTTGAGCCGACACAAACTTTCTTTCGCTCCCGGCCGCCATTTGAATTCCGACCAGTTGCGGATGTATTGCGCCCGCGGGGCCTTCTCGTTTAACACGCCGTCACGGTCCAGAATGATCGCCGGTCGCCGCGACAGAAATTGTTCCGTAATCGGCAGTCGAAATGTGTCGCCGACGCTGTAATAGCGATGATGCGTGACAAAAGCTGCCAGTTGATGCCGGGCAATCAGCGGCGGGAACAGTGTCTCTTCCAGCGAAATGTTTCCGGCTGGCAACTGCTCAATCAGTTGGCGGCGCAAAATGGCAAAACTGATTTCGGTGCCCTGCAAATCGGGTGTTTTTTTCTTCTTGTCATACACCGACACGAAACCTGCCTCGTCCACTTTCAACACGCTTTTGGTGTAATTGTCCCGGTTGCTGTAAACCGTCAGCATCATCGGCGCGCTAGACTCGACGAATCGCCGCCACATTTTATCCATGGGTAACGGCCAGTAATTGTCGCAATAGACGAGCAGGAAAAGTTCGTCCAATTTATCCACGGCCAGCTTCACGCGCCGGCCCGTCAAATCCTCCACTGCCGTGACGCAATAATCAATTTGCACGCCCCACTCGCTGCCATCGCCAAAATAACGCTTCACAACCTCCGGCAGATAGCCCAGCAACAGCAAAAATTTGCGAAAGCCCTGATCCCGCAACAACAGGATTTGGTGTTCCAGAAACGGCTTGCCGCAGACCTCGATCATGGGTTTGGGCCGGATGTCGGTCAGCGGACGCATCCGCTCGCCCCGCCCGCCGGCGAGGATCACGGCTTGCGTTGGGCGTTGCAATGCTGGGTCTGAATCTGATAATTCCACGGCCATTGAAATAGCCGTGCAGCATATATCCTGTCATTTGCGCCCGCAATTGCAAAGTGCCTTACATTTGAGGGATTAAGTCCACTCTATGCAAGTGACGTGCGGAAGCTGCAATCCCAGCGAGCAACGCGTTCCGGCATCGAGGGGAGGAACCCGGCCCAATTGGTTAACTGAATATGTTTTGACGATGTCGCGGACGGCGCCCAATTTTGAACACGAGCAATTCGCGCAACTGAACCAAAATCTGTCCCGCGAGCCAGATCGGCCAGCCGGTGTAACCGCGTCCGGTTTCCACGATTTTGCGGGAATACGGGAGATTGCCCAACTGCCGGAATCGGATGGACATGATGCCGCAACGCACGGCCATCAATCCCTTCAGTTTCATCATCCGGATTGCGCCGGTGGGCTGGTTGCGCAACTTCTCGGTCATTTGCATCGTGGCCCAGCAATCCTCCACCAAAAATTTTAAATTAGGCGCAACATACACGGACTGGTTGGTTTGATGCCAACGGTATTGGGCCAGCGGGCGACGAACGAAAACAATTTTCTCCGCGTGCGCTCCGAACCGGGCCCAATAGACCATGTCCCCATAAACGAGCATGTCCAACGGGAAACGCGCCGGTGCCGGCTGATAATTGGTTTTCATCAGCGTGGAACAGAAGGACTGATTCCCAATCTCCGCCTTGATTTTCAAAAATGTGTCGCGATCGAGGATTTGAATGCAACCGTCAATCTTGTCCGAAAACGTCAGGTGCTGGTTGTGCTCGTCAATTCGCTCATCCACGCACCAGCCAAAGGCTCGTCCCGGACAATCCTGCAACCAACCGACCATGACCTCATAAAATTCCGGGCGAATCAGGTCGTCGGCGTGAAGGATTTGGAGATATTCGGTTTCTGCGGCATAATCAAGGCAGTGATCAAAATTGCCGAAGGTGCCCAAATCCTTCTCGTTCCGGCTGAATTCCACCGGCAACCCCTTGAAACCTTTGACGATCTGCTCGGTGGCATCGGTCGAATGATTATCCAGAACAATGACCCGATCGGGGCGCATCGTTTGGGCCGCGAGAGATTGCAGCGTTTGCAACAGAAACTCTTCACCATTGCGAACGGGAATGACGGTGGTGATTTTGGCTTTCAAGCGCGGTGAGTTTAAAAAATTTGGCTCCGGAATCAATCAGGAGATCAGGGTTGCCGCTGCGGCATTGGATTCCAACTGCGCGATGTTCTTGCAACCAACGACCACGGACGAAACGGCCTTGGGTTTCAAACACCATGCCAGGGCCCATTGCGCCATGTTTTGGCCGGGCGGAACTTCCTCGCGCTTGATTTGCTGCACCAGCTTTAATTGTTCTTCGTTGAACTGCTGGCTGTAGGCTGAACGCGTATCGTTTTCAGGGAAAAGCGTTCCCGGCAAGTAGTGGCCGCCGAGAAAACCCTTGGCCAGCGGCACACGCGCCAAAATGCCGAGTTGCTCCCGCTCGCAAAATGGCACCACATAATCTTCAGCCTTGTTTTGCAGGCGGTTATAGACAACTTGAATGGCGCGCACGCCGACGTTTGCGGCAGCGTGCAATTGATGCCAGTCCGCCTTGTGGAGCACCTCCGCTGAAAGCGATAATCCCAGAAAACGGATTTTGCCGGCCCGAACCTGAGCTTGGAGCATTGCCCACAGTTCATCATTATCAAATTCCTGGTTGGTGCCGGAATGAAATTGATACAGATCAATGCGGTCTGTTCCCAAAGCTCTCAGCGATGCTTCAAGCTGCTGTTGCACCCGTGCGGCGGACCAGGCGCCGGTCTTTTGGAGGCCGGAAAATCCGTGGCCGAATTTGGTGGCCAAGATCCAGTCGCTGCGATGGGGCTGAATCGCTTTACCAATGAGGGATTCGACCAAGTGATCGCCATAGCATTCCGCCGTGTCAATGACGTTGATGCCCAACTCCGATGCGCGCTGTAGAATCGTGGCCACTTCCGATTCGGAAAAATCCTTTGCCCATTCGCCGGAGAACTGATGAGTTCCCAGGCTGACAACTGAAACATTCAGGCCAGTGTTGCCAAGTGCGCGATATTTCATGGCCGTTTACCCGCTGCCGTTGTCCAGCGCAGATCGGCGGACAGAAAATGGCTTTGATAAAGGTGCTCGATTTTTTGGAGCCGGTAGAAATTTTTGCTTTTGAACTGTGCTTCCGTCAGGTTGATGGCCTTGAACTTCTCCACCATGTCCCTGATCCCGGCTTCCACTGACCAATCACATTGAAAACCTGGAAATGTTTCGCGAATTTTGGCGAAAGAAACCTTGTAGGTTCGCGTGTCCACCCCTTGCTTGACCTTGCGATCACGCACCAGACCTTCTTTGTCGAGCTCCGGGTTTTCCTTCAAAAACTTCAATTCGCAGCCCGGCACGCAGGCCTGCACTTTTTTGGCGATGTCCATGACCTGAAGGTTGTTGGATTCATCCCCGACATTGAGCTTTAGCAGACCTCCGCGATGATTGGAGTTAATCGCGTATTTGACAGATTTGCAGATATCCAGAATATGCACGTTCGGACGCCAGGGAGTGCCATCGGAATTCAAAATGATTTTACCGGTCGTAAACGCCATGCCGGTCAGCATGTTTGTCACCAGATCAAATCGGAGCCGGGGAGAAAGCCCGAACGCCGTGGCAAATCGCAACGCGATGGGGGAAAAATCATCATCGGCAATGCCCTGTAAATCCTGTTCCACCTGCCATTTATTCAAGGAATACGGCGTTTGCGGATGGGTGGGCGAATTTTCATCCAGCAGTTCGCCCTGGCCGATGCCATAAACCGAGCAGCTTGAGGCGAAGATAAATTTGATCTGCTGTTCCTTGCAGAGCCTGGCGATTTTTAACGCGTAAGCGCGCGTCGGGTCATACACTTTTGCCGCCTCCAAATTGCCGAACGGATCATTGGAGATTCCTGCCAGATGAACCACTGCATCCACTCCCGCCAAATCGTTTGCCTCAATATCCCGGGCGTCGCACATCACTGTTTTTGCGGTGGTGTCGTAAAGCAAGCAATCACGAAAAAACCCGGTGTCGTAACCGATGCAATCGGAACCGTTTTTTTCGAGATATTCGGTCATAACACTGCCGAGATAGCCGGCAGATCCCGTAATCAATATTTTCTTCATAATGAATCTTTTTGCTGTGAAACATTCGCGGATGCCGTGACTTTCAATGGCAAAAAAAATTAATCCAATTGGCAGCCAGAACGCCAAACCCAGCATTCCAGTTTGCTGGCCGAGCTGGCAACATTCGCAGGCGTGCTGTGGCTGCTGTTTAAAGTTTCGTGATTTTAGGAGAATGCCGGGGCGCTCACAAGTCGCGAGAATCCGGGAGCCCGAGATTTAACCGAGCTTTCAATCATCCCCCCGAGGGAGAAGGCTGGGGCGAAAGGGAAACTCGCCCTGCTCTCAACAACATCAACGGTCTTATTTAAACTGCTCAGAGAAATTCATCCGGATGGCCGTGGCCGCAAAAGCAAATTGCCTCAGTGATTGGCTAAAACGAATGATCTTTTCGACGCCAAGCCATGGAGCGTTTACAAACCGGTCGGATGATCCAAAAATTCCCACGGCACTTTGAATCTTTTGGAAAGCTCCGCCGCCAGCGCCTTCACCCCGAAGGTTTCCGTGGCGTAGTGGCCGGCGTAAAAAACATTCAGGCCGAGTTCCTCGGCGAGCGCATACGTCCAGTGTGGCCCTTCGCCGGTGATGAACGTGTCCACGCCTTCCGCCGCCGCGAGCTTCAAATCGCCGCCCGCCCCGCCGGTGACCACGCCGATCCGCCCGCAGATTTCCCTGCCGCCGGGAATTATCTTTGGTTTGGCACCGGTCACGCGTTCCAACCGCCGGCTGAGTTCGGCGCGGGAGATTTTGGTTGGCGACTGGAAGCCGATGGCCTGCCCGTGACTGGTGAAAAAGGGCTTCAAATTTTTGAGGCCGAGAGCGGCGCACAGCCGGGCGTTGTTCCCCAGTTTCGGATGCGCATCAAGCGGCAGATGCGAGCTGTAAACCGCCAGGTCGTTTTGGATGAGCAATTGGATCAACTCGTATCGTTTGCCCGTCCACGGATGCGTTTTTGACCAGAACAGGCCGTGATGCACAATGAGCAGATCCGCCTGCGCCGCGACGGCCAGTTTCACCGTGGCCAGGCTGGCGTCCACGACGGCGGCGATGCGGGTGACGGAGCCGGAGTTTGCCACCTGCAAGCCGTTGGCCGCACCGTCGTAATCGCCAATTTCAACCGTTCGGAGAAGTTGGTCGCAGTATTTCGTCAGGGCGGCAAGCGGCGCTTTTGGCATGACGCGATGAAACCAAATCGCCGCGGAAGTGCAAAGCGGGAAAGTATCGCCGGCCGCCGGACGGGTTCAGGGCTGATAACCGGAAGACTGCTTGAAAAACACCGTGGTTTCCCCGCTGGGCACCGCGTCTGTCGGGCGGATCATGGCCTGGCACACCAGGTGGTTGACGCTGAATGGCTGGCCAAGAAGCTGGTAGCCGGACTTTAGTTTGCGGTTCACCTTGTCGGCAAAGTGATGGTAGCCAGCGTGATGATCGTCCTCGTTGCTGGTGACGATGATGTAATCCACGGCTTGCTGGGCACCGGGATAGGACGAATCCGGGGAATGGTTCATGGAATTGTGCCGCAGAGTAACAGCCAATTTCGAGGGGGCAAATAAAAAACCATCTATCAGTTGCCCCACCTCCGGACGTGCGGCAAAATGATACTTCATGGTTCGCCCCCGTGCCGAACTGGGTTCCCTGCGCTTCAGCCGCCTTGATAAAGAGCGGCTGCTGGTGGCCTTGTTGATTTCACTCCTGGTCCACCTTGGCGTCTGGGGCGGTTATGAGGCGGGCAAAAAGGCCGGTTGGTGGAACAAACTGCATTGGCACGCGCGTCACCACGCCCAGCGGGCTGTTCCCAAACCGGTGGCGCAGGCCGTGGATCCAACCATTTTTGTGGACGTCTCCCAAGCCTCCGCCGATGCGCCAAAAGCGGCGAAGTATTATTCCGACAAGAATTCCCGCGCGGCGAATCCCGATGCCGATCGGGACTCCAATCAACCCAAACTGAACGGCAAGCAGCGCGAGGTCCCGAAAGTCGAGGACACGCCCCGGCCCACCCGGGCCAAACCCACCCCCCCGGAGACGCCCACCACGTCCGTCAACACCAAGCCGGCGCAAACCAAGCCGGCCGCTTTGCTCAAACCCGGAGGCTTGCAACCCGGAAAACCGACGGAGATCACCACGCCGGAGCAGGAATCCAAACCGCCGCAAAAGGAACGTCCGCGCACCTTGCGGGAAGCCCGGCTGGCCAACCAGCTTCCCGGAATGCAAATGCAGCAGGAAGGCGGCGTGCGGCGGCGGGCCTTGAGTTCCTCGCTGGACGCGATCGCCACGCCGTTTGGCGCCTACGACCGCGCCATCATCGAGGCGATTCAACAGCGCTGGTATGACCTGCTGGACAGCCAGCAGTATGCCCAGGATCGCACCGGCAAGGTGACGATATATTTTCACCTGAACCCCGATGGCTCGGTCACGGAATCCAAAATCGTCAGCAACACCGTCGGCGATGTGCTGGGTTACATCTGCCTGGAATCCATCGAGCAATCTGCGCCGTTTGGCTCGTGGCCGCCGGACATGCGCCGGATGATCGGCGCGAATTTCAGGGAAATCACTTTCACGTTCTATTACTATTGATTTAACTTTGACTGCGAAAAATTTATGGAAAATGCCGTTTACCTGTTGCTTGGTTTGACTTCGGTTGTCTGCCTCGGCGTCATTGTCTGGCGGGCCTGGATGCTGCGCTGGAGCAACGTCGTGCCCGCAGAAGTCGTCGAGGCGCTGACGGAATGCCGGTCGCCCGACGATGTCAAAGCCGTCCGCCGGCTGTGCGAGGAAAATCCCTCGCCGCTGGGCCGGCTCATCCGGCTGGCGGCCGACCGGCTGGACTGGCCGAAGGCTGACAACATGGACTCACTCGAAATCGCCGCCCGCCATGAAATCGTCCAGCTCGAACGCGGGCTCGTGGTGCTCGAAGTCATCGTCGGCATCGCGCCGCTGCTCGGGCTGGTCGGCACGATTGCCGGCATGATGACCGTGTTTGGCGATCTCGGCCAGACCGGCTTGAACGATGCCGCGAAACTGGCGGAAGGCATCGCCCTCATCCTGCGGGCCACCCTCGCGGGCCTGCTCATCGCCATTCCCTCACTGATTTTCTGGAGCTATTTCAGCAAAAAAGTCGAGGTGTTGGCCGTGGAGATGGAAACGCTGTGTGACGAGTTCATCCGCCGCCAGTATCGCGACCGGAAATAATCCCCGAGCAAAACCTGGAACCCAAATCCAAGCCCAATCATGCGCTTCATCGTCCGCAAACGTCGCACGGCACCCGCCGTCATCATCGTCGCGTTGATTGACGTGCTGGTGGTGCTGGTGATTTTCCTGATGGTGACGACGACCTTCAAGCAGCAGCCGCTGCTGAAGCTGGCATTGCCTTCGTCTTCGGAGGCGCAGAAATCCGGGGCGGAGGATCATCCCCCGCTGGTGGTGAGCATTGACCCGCAAGGACTGTTCCGGTTGGGCCAGGATAAAATGCCCGTCACCCCGGATCAATTGCGCGAACAACTGATCTCGCAGGCGGCCAAAAACCCGGACCTCAAGCTGGCCATCCGGGCCGACAAACAGGCCCCGTGGGGGCAGGTTGTCAAAGTGATGGATTTTGTGAAGGAGGCGAAAATCAAAAACCTGAGCGCCTTCACGAAGGAAGCGAGCAAGCCCTGAGCGGCCGGCGGTGCTTCCGAAAAGTCAAGACCAGGCGCCAGTTTCCTGGTTCCTGGTTTCGATTTGAATTTCGGGGCCGGTTTATTTCACCAGTTCTTCCGCGATCTGCACCGCGTTGAGTGCCGCGCCCTTGAGCAACTGGTCGCCGGAAACCCAAAAGCACAGCCCGTTGTCCATCGCACAATCCAGGCGCAGACGACCGACCTGGCAGTTGTCTTGCTCGGAAGTGTTGAGCGGCATCGGATATTTCCTGTTTTCCGGTTCGTCCACGACGTCGAGGCCGGGCGCTTTGAGCAGCACCGCGCGCGCGGCTTCCACCGTCACGGGCTTTTCAAATTCCGCGCTCACGGCGATGGAATGCGAACGATAGACCGGCACGCGCACGCAGGTCACGCTCGCGCGGAACGTGTCGTGGTGCATGATCTTGCGGCCCTCGTTTTCCATCTTCATCTCTTCCTTCGTGTAACCGCTGGGCAGAAATGAATCCACCTGCGGCAGCACGTTGAAGGCGATCTGGTGCGGATACACCTCCTTCGTCACCGGTTTCTTGGTGACGATCTGCTCAACCTGGCGTTCGAGTTCTTCCAGCGCCTTGGCGCCCGTGCCGGAAACGGCCTGGTAGCTCGACGCAAAAATGCGCTTCACGCCGAACGCCTGATGCAGCGGATACAGCGCCATCAGCGTGATCGCCGTGGTGCAGTTCGGGTTGGCGATGATGCCTTTGTGCAGCTTGACGTCCGCCGCGTTGATTTCCGGCACGACGAGCGGCACGTTCGGGTCCTGGCGGAAGGCGCTGGAATTATCCACCACCACGCAGCCGGCCCTGGCCGCGATGGGCGCAAATTCCTTCGAGATGCTGCCGCCCGCGCTGAACAACGCGATATCAATGCCGGCAAACGAATCTTTCGTCAATTCCGTCACGGTGATCTCTTGGCCCTTGAACTTGAGTTTCTTGCCCACGGAGCGGGCGGACGCGAGCAAGGTCAGCTTGCCCACGGGAAAATTCCTTTTTCCGAGGGTTTTGATCATCTCGATGCCGACGGCGCCAGTGGCACCGACAATTGCGACGTGTGGATTGCGGTTCATGTTCAAATTGAACGAGCAGCTTAGCAAAAAAAAAACTTGCGTCAATCATGCGCCGGCCAGCGTCAGGACCGGCTCAACCAAAAAACTTTTGATTT
>JAJXXI010000409.1 GCA_021781185.1 bacterium | reverse complement strand
GCCAACCGCCGACTTGCGGCTGCGGTGGGGACAGCCGTTACCACGGTTCGCACACTGAATTTTGAAAAAATCACCCATGAAAAATCGTGGCGCTGAAAAATCACCCGTTTTTCAACGGCCTGTTAGAGAACAAACCCCGTATGACAATAAGTCTGGACCATTATTCCGCTTTTGATCGCACCACGACAGCAGATAGCGTCTGGCGCAGCCAGTCCAGCGCCTGGGTCGCAGTCACCTGCTTGAATGTCACGCGGTCCCAGCCGTTGAGAAATTGATTCACCTTGACGCCCGCCGCCGACGCGAGCGCGATGAACACCGTGCCGACCGGTTTCTCCGGCGTGCCGCCGGCGGGACCGGCAATGCCGGTGACTGCAATCGCAAAATCCGAACCGAATTTCCCCCGCGCGCCCAGCGCCATTTCGCGGGCGACCGCCTCGCTGACGGCACCGTGGGCCGCCAATGTTTCCGATCGAACGCCGAGAAATTTTTCCTTGGCCGCATTGGCATAGCTCACCACGCCGCCGAGAAAAACTTCTGACGCGCCCGGCACGTCGGTGAGGCGGCTGGCGATCAGCCCGCCGGTGCAGGATTCCGCCAGCGCCAGCGTCTTTTTCTTTTGCGCCAGCAACGCCACCACCACCTGCTCCATTTCGGCATCGTCGCGTCCAAAAATGCTTTCGCCCAGTTTTTTTTGCACCACAACTTCGGCTTCGCCGGCAAGTCTTTCGGCCGCCGGACCGCGCGCGACCAGCCGCACGTCCACCGCGCCGGGCCGTGCGCAATAGCCGACTTCCAGACCGCGCCGCACCAGCGGCTGCAAATCCGCCTCCACCATTTCCTGCACGCGCGACTCGCCGATGCCGGTCGTGAGCAGCGTGCGACAGATAAAAATCTCACCAGCAAACTCACGCCGGATGAGCGGCATGACGAATTCATCGAACATCGGCCGCAGTTCGCGCGGCGGGCCGGGCAGCATGACCAACCAGCGCGGGGATGGAGGTTTGATGATGGCAGATGGCGGAGCCTGTTTGCTTCCATCCGCTTCCACTCGCATTGCGAGGCCCGGCGCGGTTCCTGTCGCATTAAGAAAAACTTCCGCGCCTTCCGGCACGAAGGTTTCCACGTCCGTCTTCGCCGGCTGCGGCCGGCCGCGCCGGGCGAAGAAATTTTCGATGTGCGCCTGGACCGCCTGATTTTTCACCAGTTTTTTGCAGAGCAGTTCCGCGATGAGTTCACGCGTGATGTCGTCGGAAGTCGGGCCTAGGCCGCCGGTGGTGATGACCAGCTCGGCGCGCGTCAACGCTTCGCGCACGGCGTTCTGAATCGCATTCGCGGAATCGGCAACCGCCACCTGGCGCGTGACGACGTGGCCGAGGTCAGCAAGCCGGCGGCAGAGCCATTGCTGGTGGGTGTTCAGCACGCGGCCCAGCATGAGTTCGCTGCCGGTGTTCACGAGTTCGATTTTCATAGCGGTTGCGGCGGCGGCCAAAAAACGGGAACAGATTTATTTCCGCCAATTTTTCTCCGGGTCGGAAATCATTTCCCAGGCGGCGGCGGCTTGGGTTTGACAACGACCGCGTTGAATCGGCCCATCAGATAGCTTTTCTCCGCGTCTGGCGCGCACAGGTAAATTTTGCCCGGCAACCGTGCTTTCGCCAGCGCGCCGAATTCCAGCCGCAGCGCGTAGCCGGCGTCAAAAATTTGTTTTTGCGCGCCGCCGCCGTCCTTCCAGCGCAACACCACGCGCGCCGCCTTTTCGGCGTTGGTTCTGACATCAATGGACTGGCCGGAAAGCGCCTCCGGCCGCGCGCCCCTGAAATTGATCACGCATCCAAATTCCATCGGCCCCTGCGTGTCCGCCCGCAAGATCAGTATCCCGCCCTGAAAAATCGCTTGCGCGATGAGGCAATCCTGCCCGTGAATCCGGCCGACCACCGGCGCATTGGAGATGACCGCCTCGTCCAGCGTCAGCCGCCAGTTCGCGTCGTTCGCGTGCGGCACGACTGGCGGCGATTGAGGATTGTGGGTGCTGCCGTCGGATCTCGGCGGCGGGGATTTGACGTGGAAAAGTTTGCCCCGCAGGGCGAACACTGCGGCGCCCGCCGCCAGCAGCAGCACGGCCGCGCCAATGACGATGGCCGGCCGCAAACCATTTTTGGGAACGACCGTGCCGCCGGCCGCATCCATTCCGCGCCCGGAAATTTTCTTCTCCGACACCTTGGTGCCGGTGAGGATGAACTTGGCGTCTGCCGTGGGCACCTGTGGCGCGGCGACCTTTTGGAAACAGGTCGGGCACTCCATGACCGAACCGACTTGCGACGAGTCGCACATCATGTGCTGGCCGCAGACGGGGCAGGCAAATTTGAACTCGCTCATGCTGCGCGGCTAACATTTCACATCCGCGCCACGCTGGCAACGCCGATTTTTCACGCCCCGGCAATTCCGGCCGGAGACGACCCGTCGTCGTATTAACAGTTTGTTGAAAAACGTTTGAACCAGCGAAGTTGAAGTTTGTCTGTAACCCATGCGCGGAAAACCTCAAGCCCAGCCGGACTTTCTGACGGTCATCAATCTCAACCAATGCGTGCCCGCCGAGCATCCGTTGCGAGCGATCAAGCGGCGGGTGGACGTGGTGCTGCACAAGCTTTCGCCGTTGTTTGACGAGCTTTATGCCCAGGACGGTGCGCCCAGCATTCCGC
>JAJXXI010000679.1 GCA_021781185.1 bacterium | reverse complement strand
AGAAGCGCGAGCAAAAAGGCCGCAAGCGATTTGTTCCGTTGATTGGTTTGAGGTTTCATTTCATTCGAATAACAATCGTTGCCGATTTCAACCCGGCGGCTTTGGCATTGAGTGTGATTTTGCCCGCCTCGCCAGCGGGTCGAAGAATGGCCAGACAGCGACCCTGGTAGGTGGTGCGAAGCGGCACATGGAAGCTGGACGCATCGTCCGGCGCGGAACTGCCGGTGGCGGCCAGCTCGCCCGCGCCGGTGACGGTGAAACGAACGGGAATCGTCGCGTTCGGAACGCGGTTTCCGTTGCGGTCAACCACTTCAACCGTGACATAGGAAAGGTCGTTGCGATCCGCGCGAATCGTAGAGCGATCGGCGGTGAGCCGGATTCCGTGCGGTTCGCCTGCGGTTTTCAACGCGGTTTTCGCAACTTCTTTCCCATTGATCAGACCAATCGCGCGCAACTCGCCAGGTTGATACGGCACATCGAATTTGGCGGTGAGTTTGGTCGCTGCGGAAACCGGTTTTTCGCCAATCACTTTGCCGTTCAGTTCCAGGCGCACGGCGTCGCACCGCGAATAAACGGCAACCTGCAGCGGCTTGCCTTCCTGGCCCGGCCAAGTCCAACTGCGCGTTTCATCCGGCCAACCCCAGTTGCTGACGCGCTCAAAAACACCATTCGGCATCGGTGTGTGAACGGCCATCTCGATTTGACTGCGACGCCAGACAACATCGCGGTAGTAGGATTGCGGCTTCTTGAAACCGCAGACGTCAATGTCGCCGCACCACGCGTCATGCCACGGCCACGGCATGAGAAAACTGTCCGTCGCGTTGCTCGGCGTGCTGTGTCCGATGCCGGACTCGCCGAAATAGTCCATCGCCGTCCACACGAAATCTCCAATGACGTAGGGATGTTTCTCCACCTGCGACCAGTAATCGAAGCAGTCTTTTGGAAACGACTCGGTCGCCATCATCACGCGCTGCGGATTCCGGGCGTGATCGGATTCGTATTTTTCAGGCATGTAATTGTAGCCGCCAATGTCGAGGTCACGGAACGCAACATCGGAAAGTTGATCCCAATTCCGCATGACGTTTCCCCAATCGGTGCAAATCGCCTGCGTAATGGGACGGGTGGCGTCGTGCGAAAGCACCGCCTCGCGCAGCATCTTCTGCGTTGCCTCGGCGCGAAACTGCTCCGGAATCTCGTTGCCGATGGACCAGATCACGACGGACGGATGATTCCGGTCGCGCTCCACCATTGAAGCGATGTCGCGCTGCGCCCAATCCTTGAAATACAAATGATAGTCCTGCGGATTCTTGCCCTCGTTCCAGCAATCGAATGCCTCGTCCACCACCAGCATGCCCAGCCGGTCGCACGCATCCAGAAACGCGGGCGACGGCGGATTGTGGCTGGTGCGGATGGCATTAAAACCGTTCGCCTTCATCAATTCCACGCGGCGCTCTTCCGCGCGGTCAATCGCCGCCGATCCCAGCGGGCCGTTGTCGTGATGCAGGCAACCGCCCTTGAGCTTGAGCATCTGGCCGTTGAGCCGGAAACCGTGTTCAGCGTCCACTTCGATCTTTCGGATGCCAAAACGGGTTGAAGTTTTGTCCAGCGTTTGGCCGGCGGCGATGATTTCAACCTCCGCCGAATACAACTCCGGCGAGTCCGGCGACCACAATTTCGGCGAGCGCACCTCCACGCTCTGTTCCGTTGAACGCGTCGCGCCGGCGGGCAACTGCAATTCGCTTTCGCTCATTTGAACGGTTTTGCCTTTGGAATTCAGCACGCGGGCGCGGACAATCACGGCGGCCTCAGCGGCTCCGTCGTTGCGGACCTCGCTGGAGATTTTCACCGTGGCTTCTTCGCTTGAAACTTCCGGCGTCGTTACATACACGCCCCACGTCGGCACATGAATCGGATCGGTGACCGTCAGCCACGTGTGGCGATAGATGCCCGACCCGGAATACCAGCGGCTGTTTTTGCCTTCGTTGCGGACGCGGACGGCGATGATGTTCTCCTGCCCCGCCGGTTTCAGGTAAGGCGTCAGGTCGTATTCAAAACTGGTGTAGCCGTAAGGATGATTGCCAAGCAGATGGCCGTTGATCCAGGTATCGGCATTCATGTAAACGCCGTCAAAGCGCACGGCCACGCGCTTGCCGTTGTCCGCCGGCGCGAGCGTGAAATGTTTGCGATACCAGCCGGTGCCGCCGACCACGTGGCCGGTGGATGCGCCACCTTCGCTCTGGCCAGGATCGAACGGACCGGTGCGAACAGATTTAATGCCCGCCGCGTAAATGCCACCGTTGCCGCTCCCGTCGAAAACGCGCACCGCAAGCACGTCCGAGCCGTCGCCGCGCACGAGCGAAGCGGGAACGCGATACCGCCGCTGCTTGTCCCAAGCGGTTTGGAAATCCGGCGGGAACGTTCCCGTGCCGCCGATGCGCTGGCCATTCAGGAATGTTTCGTCCACATCGTCAATGCAACCGAGCAGGAGGTCGAAGTCTTTGCCTTTGCACTCGGCGGGAATTTCGATGCGGCGGCGGAACCAGCCATAAACATTATCGTTGGTGTAATTCGAATGATGCTCCCAGTTGTCCGGCAACTCGACCTTCTGCCAGCCGCTGTCATTGAAATCGCGCGCCTTCCACGCGGCATCGTCACCTTTTTCAAAGCGCCACTGGCCGGTGACCGCTTCGAGTTCCGGAAC
>JAJXXI010000683.1 GCA_021781185.1 bacterium | reverse complement strand
CGGTGATCCAACTGCTCTCGCAACTCTATTTCGCCAATCTCCTGCAATACGACCTGGCCGCCGACAGCGCCCAGTTGTTCGAGCGTTACAAAAAACGCAAGCAGCGCGAGATCGGCTTCCGTTTTCTAAACATCATGTTCATGCGGTTTCCGCTGCTTGACCCGGACCGGTTTCTGGTTCGCACGCTGCCGGTGATCCGAAAATTGATCAGCCCGTTCGGCGCGCTGCTCTGGCTGCTGGTGGTGGGGTTTGGGTTGGGCATTGTGGTAAACAATTTTGGCGACCTGCGCGCGCAAGGGCAGGGGTTGCTGGCCCCGGGCAACTTGGTGCTGCTTTACCTCGGACTGGTTTTCGTCAAGGCGTTCCATGAATTCGGCCACGCCTGTTTCTGCCGGCGGTTCGGCGGCGAAGTCCACGTCATGGGCGTCATGCTGATGATTTTCACGCCCATGCCCTACGTGGATGCGACGTCCGCCTGGAGCTTCCGTGAGCGCTGGAAGCGCGTGCTGGTCGGGGCGGCAGGCATGATCGTCGAGCTTTTCATCGCGGCCATCGCCGCCTTTTTCTGGGCGCACACCGGACCGGGCATCGTTCACAGCCTCGCCTACAACATCATGTTCGTGGCCTCGGTCTCCACGGTGATCTTCAACGTCAACCCGCTGATGCGGTTTGACGGCTATTACATTTTGTCCGACTTGCTGGAAATTCCCAATCTCAACCAGCGCGCCACGACGCATCTGCGCCACCTCGCGGAATCCAAATTGTTCGGCGTCCAAAAATCCGAAAGCCCGGCCGGCACGGGGCGGGAGGCGGTTTGGCTGACGTTTTTCGGCATCACCAGCGGGCTTTACCGGCTGGTTATTCTTGCCGGCATTTTGCTGGCGGTGGCGGACCGGTTTTTGATCATCGGCATCGTCATGGCGGTGGCCTGCCTGATTTCGTGGGGAGTGGTGCCGGTGGTGAAGTTCGTCAAATATCTCGCCGCCAGCCCGCGACTGGACCGCGTGCGGTTCCGGGCAGTCGGCGTGACCGCCGCTCTGGCGGCGGTGCTCATTGTCCTGCTCGCGGTGGTTCCCTTTCCGTATTCGTTCCGCGCCCCCGGCGTCGTGATGGCGTCGCAGCGGGGCGTGCTGGCCAATCGAACGGCCGGTGAAGTGATCGCCCTGCTGGCCCGGCCTGGCGCTCCGGTGCAAAGCGGCCAGCCTTTGGTGCAGTTGAAGAATCCTGAACTCGAACTGGCGCTGGCGGCGGCCCGGGCGCGGCTCGACGAAGTCAACGCCCGGCTGTTGCAGGCGCGACAGAAAGATTCGGCCAATATCGCCCCGCTCACTGCGCTGCGTGATTCGGTGAACGATCAGTTGACCAAGTTAAACCAGGACGCGGAAAATCTGACCGTGCGGGCGCCTTACGCCGGCGTTTGGGTTTCACCGGAAATGGAAGACCGCCGGGGAACCTGGGTGGAGCGCGGGAGCAACCTGGGTTTGGTGATCAATCCGGACGTCTTCCAGTTTGTGGCGACCGTGCGGGAGGAGGATGTCAATCAGCTCTTTGACCGGGACATTCGCGGCACCGATGTGCGGCTTTATGGACAGGCCGGCACGGATCTGCCGGTGACCGATTTGAAGGTGGTTCCGGGTGGACAACACGTGCTGCCATCTGCCGCGCTGGGCTGGGCGGCGGGCGGAGAAGTGCCTGTGGCGACTGAAAACAACGAGCAGGGAAGCAAGACACTGGAGCCATTCTTTGAAGTGCGGGGCCAACTGGCAGCCCGCCCCGGCGTGGTGCTGCTGGACGGACGCTCCGGGCGTATTCGTTTCCAACTGAAGCCGGAGCCATTGCTGCCGCGCTGGGTGCGCAGTTTGTGGCAGTTGCTGCAAAAACGTTACGAGATTTGAACCATGCTGACCGTTCCCACGCAGGACTACCGGCGCGGCGATTATCGCGTGCCCCCACGTCCACTTACAGGGCTGGATGCGCTCGTGAACCGTTTTATTGGCGATTACCGGCGGCGGGGCGGCATTCTAAAACAGCTTCGGCAGGAGGCGGACGCCATCGTCTTGCAGGAACGCGAATGGGTTGAGCTTTCGGATACCGCCTTGCATCGCCGGCTTTTGGATTTTCGCGAGCAATTTCGCCGGGGTGGCAGGCGGGCTGATGAACTGGTCTTGCCGGCGCTGGCGGCCATTCGCGAGGCGGCGGATCGTCAACTCGGCTTGCGCCCGTTCCCGGTGCAACTCATGGGAGCGCTGGCGATGCATCGCGGTTTTTTGGCGGAAATGGCCACGGGTGAGGGGAAAACTTTGACGGCCGGACTGGCGGCCGTGCTGGCCGGCTGGACGCGGCGACCCTGCCATGTCATTACCGTTAACGACTATCTGGTGGCTCGTGATGCGGAATGGCTGGGGCCGTTATATCATTTTTGCGGTGTGCGTGTCGGGGTTGTGACTGCGGCCGCCGGGCCGCCGGAGCGGCTCAAAGGTTACGGTTGCGACGTGACTTACGTGACCAGCAAGGAACTGCTGGCGGATTTTCTGCGGGACCGGCTGCGGCTGGGGCGATTGCAGGATTCCACCCGCCGGTTGATCCGCCGGATGCTTCAACCCCAGCCGGAAGGTCGGGACGGACTGGTCTTGCGCGGCTTGCATACGGCCGTTGTGGACGAGGCGGACAGTGTTTTGATTGATGAAGCGGTCACCCCCTTGAT
>JAJXXI010000054.1 GCA_021781185.1 bacterium | reverse complement strand
GAGGCTTTATTGATCCCTTTCATCCGCCGGACATGTTGAATTGCGTGGCGGATGAAAATTGTTTGAAACGAATTCGCTTTTACGGTGTCTTTTATGTTCATGGGCACGGGAATGCGGCGCGCTTTCACCTTGATTGAACTGTTGGTGGTCATCGCCATCATTGCGATCTTGGCGGCGATGCTGCTGCCGGCTTTGAGCGCAGCCAAACAGAAGGCGTGGGCCACCAGTTGCAACTCCAACCTGCACCAGATCGGACTGGGCCTGCGGATGTTTGCGGATGAGAACAACGATTTGTATCCCGAGTCCGGTTCGGCGATTTATTGGGGCGCAGTGGATGTCGCGCCGCCGGGCGGATCGGGAAAGGCCAGTTGGTTGGAACAGATTTTTCCCTACGTTGGGAACACCAACGTTTTTGACTGCCCGGGCAATGCGCAGTTGCCGATGAACATGCGGGGGCCATTTAATTATTTCAATGGCGACCGCGCGGCTTACGTGGTGGCCGGCGCTTTTGCGCCGGTAAAAGGCACCGTCATTTTGAATCCCACGGCTTATGTTTTGTCGGGCGACACGTGCGGCACATCCCCAACGTCACGGGCGGCGGCCATTTTGATCCGCTGGATGCCGACAAGGATGATTACACGCAGAACTGCGTGGGCGGACCGGCCAATGGTTCGCCCTTTGAACTTTGGCAGGTGCATTCATCGGGCCAAAACATTCTTTTCGGCGACGGCCATGCGCAATGGTTCAAGGGCTATGATACGAATGCCATGACGTTCCGTTACAATTCGATGCATGGCTGGGAATAAATTTGCCAGCACCTGTAAACGGCCAAAAACTGAAATATCATATCGGTGAGGAACTAGGGAGAAAATGCGTTTCCCGATTCTGGGCCACCTGCTCCAACCGCTGAGCCATGGGCCCGCCATGTCGGCGGCTGAAACCTGGTGGGCCGTCAGCAACGGCACAGGTTTTCCCTCGCGGCGGACGATTGCCGGCCGGTTCCGCATGATGGCGTTGCGCCACGCGGTTCCGTCCCGAGTGCTTCACTCCGGCAGATTTTCCATCTCCAGAAAGCCGTTCAAGAGTTTCAGGCGGGTCGGGTGGCGCATTTTGCGCAGTGCCTTGGCTTCGATCTGCCGGATGCGTTCCCGGGTGACGCGGAACTGCTGGCCGACTTCTTCCAACGTGCGGGCATTGCCGTCGCCCAGTCCGAAGCGCAGCTCCAACACCTGCCGTTCACGTTCGGTCAGGCTGCACAGCACATCGCTCATCCGCGCTTTCAACAGGCTGAAACTGGTGATGTCCAGCGGATTGTCCGCCGCCTTGTCCTCGATGAAATCGCCGAAACTTGCCTCGTCGCCATCGCCCACCGGCGTCTGCAGGGAGACCGGTTGCTGGGCCATTTTCAGGACGGAATTGATGCGGAACACCGGCAGTTGCATTTCCTCCGCAATTTCTTCCGGGGTCGCCTCGCGGCCCAGTTCCTGGAGCAGTTTTTTCTGCGCCCGCAGCAGCTTGTTGATGATTTCAATCATGTGCACCGGAATGCGGATGGTGCGGGCCTGGTCGGCGATGCTGCGGGTGATGGCCTGCCGGATCCACCAGGTGGCGTAGGTGGAAAACTTGTAGCCGCGGCGGTATTCAAATTTTTCCACTGCCTTCATCAGGCCCATGTTGCCCTCCTGAATGAGGTCGAGGAAGGAGAGGCCGCGGTTGGTGTATTTTTTGGCGATGGAAATGACGAGGCGCAGGTTGGCTTCCACCATTTCCGTCTTGGCCTGCAACGCGCGAGCCGCCGCATCGCGCAGCCGGTCAAAGGCCGGCAGGAAATCCTCGCCCGGCATCCGCACGAATTCCTCCAGGGCGCGGATTTTCTGCTCTTCCGCCTCGACCAGGTGTTTTTGTGCGAGGGACTCCCGTTGTTGTTGGGAATCACTCAAGCCGCGCAGGCTGTAGTGAAATTTTTCGTGGATGTTTTCGGCCACCATCGCGATTTCCTCGACAACCTTCTGCTTGAAGCAAAATTTGGGGAACATCGCCTGCAGCTTCCTGTCGGCTTTCAGGAATTCATCATGTTCGCGGTTGCGCTTGGCGCTCTGATGGGCGGCCCGCCAGGCGTTGTAATGCCGGTCCACTTCCGTGTCCATCTCCCGCACGCGTTCCACGAGGCGTTGCAGGGTTTTGAGATGGGCTTCGCGGCTGGCCACTTTCTTGTCCAGCACCACGCGGTCAAACCGCTCGCGCGGCGGGTCGGCGAGCAGTTTTTCCGCGAGGGCGATGTGTTCCTTGCCGGCAAAGCCGAAGCTGTAAATCACCTCGCGCAGATCCGTTTCCGCCTGTTCGATGCGTTTGGAGATTTCGACCTCCTGCTCCCGGGTCAGCAGCGGCACCGCGCCCATCTGCTTGAGATACATCCGCACGGGATCATCCAGCGAATCCAGGTGCCGGGTCTCAACCTCCTCGTCCTCGGCGGGCTTGACCGTGTCCACCTCGGCCTGGTCCACGATTTCGATCTCCAGTTCGCGGAGCTTGGCGAAAATTTCATCCAGGTTATCCGGCGAAGCCAGGTTTTCCGGCAGCGCCTCGCTGATGTCGTTGAACGTCAGGTTTCCCTGTTCCTTGGCCAGCAGGACCAGTTCCTTGATCTTCTCGGCCAGCTCGGCCTCGCGGTTGGCGGGTGCGGGAGGTGCGGCCGGCAGGGGAATGGCCGGAGGCGCGGCGGGGGTCGCGAAATGATTATTGCGGGACTTTTTTGGTGACATACTACAGGCGCCGTTGCTCTCCAAAAATTGGGGAGCGGGGCGAATATGAAAAGCGGCGGCGGCTTCGTCAAGCGGCGAAACGCGGCCGGGTCACTTTTTCTGACGCACGAAAATGCCCCGGCGTTCCAAATGGGGCAGGATCATTTCCACGGTGCGCTCCACGGCACCGAGATTTTCGGCGACGACCTTGAGGGCGGCGTGGCCCATGGCGGCGCGGCGTTCCGGCGCGGCCAGCAGCCCGGCCAGCGCGGTTTCCAGCCCGGCCGCATCATGGACCTGCACCGCAGCTTCATGCTTCAGAAACGCGCGGGTGATGTCCGCAAAATTCTGCATGTGCGGGCCAAAGACGATGGCCTTGCCCTGCGCGCCGGGCTCAATCGGATTTTGCCCGCCCACGGAGGTGAGGCTTTTGCCGACAAAGACCACGGTGGCCGGTTCGTAGAAAAACTTGAGTTCGCCGGTGGTGTTCACCAGCAGGCATTCGAGCGTGCCGGGGGCCGCCTGGGTGGCCGGGAAAATTTCGCTGCGGGACATGAGCTTCACGCCGTGGGTGCGCAGTTTCTGGCCCAGATCCTGGCAGCGTTCAAAATGGCGCGGCACCAGGATCAGGAACAGGCTGGGGAATTTTTCCCGCAGCCGGCGCGCGATGTCGGCCAGCAAGATCTCTTCGCCGTCGTGTGTGCTGCCGGCTACTAGGATCAACGCATCGTCCGGCACGCCGATTTGCCGGAGCAGGCCGCGCACGTCAAGCGCGCTGCGTTCGCTCAATTTCGCCGCGTCGAACTTGAGGTTGCCCACCACGCGCACCGCCGCCGGGTGGCAGCCCACCGCGCGCAGCCGCTGCGCGTCCTCCTCGTTCTGGCAGCCCACGCCGGCAAACGAGTCAAACAGCGGCCGGAACAGGAAATGAAATCTTTTATAGCGGGGAAACGAACGGTCGGACAGGCGGGCGTTGGCGAGGAACACCGGGATTTGCAGGTCGCGCAGGCGCCAGAGAAAGTTCGGCCAGATTTCCGCCTCGACGAGGATCACCGCCTCGGGGTTGACGGTGGCGAGCGCGCGGCGGACGTATTTCCGGCGGTCCACCGGGTAATAGATCATGCTCACGCGCGAGGGCAGCCGGCGGCGCAACTCCGCCATGCCGGTGGTGGTGGTGCAGGAGACGACGAATTTGACGTTCGGCACGCGCGGTTCCAGGGCCCGGATGAGCTGGGTGCAGAGGTTCACCTCGCCCACACTGACCGCGTGAATCCAGATGACGTGGCGGTTGGTCAGCGCCTGCTTGAGCGGGGAATCGTAAATGGCAAAGCGCTGGCCAAAGTTTTGCCGCCAGCCACCGCGCCGCCGCATCCGCCAAAAATAATATGGCGACGACAGCGCGAAAAAAACCAGGAACAGAATGTTGTAGAACGTGCGCAATTTGAATTCCCTCGGCCCGCCAATGTTCAGCCACAGGCCACCGGCGCGAAATTGTTTCAAAACCTCAAATGATTTTCAACCCTGGAAACTGCAGAACTGATCTTGCTGGCGGAAATTATTCCATTGCCCAATGGCTGTAAACAATTTTAGTCTGCCCCGGCGTGGTGGAATCCTGCGGGAGACAATTTAAACCAGCCGATTTGCCTTCAGGGAACGGGAGTTCTTCTTTGCGCGCTTGGAAAATGATGAAAAACACCAGATTGCCAATCGGTTTGGCCGTCCCCGCGCTGTTGTGGCTGGCCAGCAATAATGCCAGTGCTGCGTCCGCCGCCCATCTGCCGTCCGTCGGCGGCATCCCGGTGGATTTCCTCCTGTTTGGGCTGACCCTGCTGGGGGTGGCGTTGTTCCACCATCACACCTTGTTCGTTGCGTTGAGCGGAGCGGTCACCCTTGTCCTCTACAAGCTGGTTTTTACCGGTTTCACCGACGGTCCGGGAGTTGCCGGGTTGCTCGCGCACCTCGGCCATGAATGGGTGATTCTGGCCAACTTATTCTGTCTGCTCACCGGCTTTGCGCTGCTGTCGCGTCATTTTGAGAAGAGCCACCTTCCGGTCGTTTTGCCCAAATATCTGCCGGATGATTGGAAAGGCGGGTTCATCCTGCTGCTGCTGGTGTTTGTGCTGTCCGGCTTCCTCGACAACATTGCCGCCGCGCTGATCGGCGGGGCGATGGCGCACCAGTTGTTCAAGGCCAAAGTGCATATTGGTTTCCTCGCAGCCATTGTCGTCGCCGCCAACGCGGGCGGTGCGGGCAGCGTTGTTGGCGACACCACCACCACCATGATGTGGCTGGCCGGCGTCTCGCCTTTGGATGTCATTGAAGCCTACCTGCCAGCGGTGGTGGCGACCTTGATCGTGAGTTATTTTGCCGCCAGGAAACAACAGGCCTATTCGCCCATCATCAAGAACGCCCACCAGCAGACGCAGATTGACGGAAGGCGCATCGGCATCGTGGGGCTGATTTTGGTGGCCGCGATCGCCACCAACCTGGCGGTCAACCTTGCCGATCCGGCCGCAGCGAATCACTTCCCCTTCATCGGTGTCGCCGTCTGGCTGGCCATTCTGGTGAGCGTGCCGGTTCGCCGGCCGGATTGGGAACTGCTGCCGGAATCCGCCAAGGGCACGGTTTTCCTGCTCTCGCTGGTGCTCTGCGCCTCCCTGATGCCGGTGGAAAAGCTGCCGCCGGCATCCTCGGCCACGACGCTGGGCCTGGGGTTCATCTCCTCGATCTTCGATAATATTCCGCTCACGGCGCTGGCCCTCAAGCAGGGCGGCTACGACTGGGGTTTCCTGGCCTACGCCGTCGGATTCGGCGGCTCGATGGTGTGGTTTGGTTCTTCGGCCGGCGTGGCGCTGTCAAACATGTATCCCGAAGCCCGTTCGGTCGGGCAATGGCTCAAACATGGTTGGATGGTTGCGGTGGCCTACCTGGTGGGGTTTTGGGTGTTGCTGATCGTCTTGGGCTGGCATCCGCATTCGCAGCATACCCTCCCGCTGGGCACGGCGGCGGCAGTGGCGCATTGATTTTTCCGCCGGGGAGAGCTTGCAATCAATTCCCCGCCGCTTGCTGCGGGCAGACGTTCTTGAATTTCAACCCCGGAAAAAGAGCAGCCAGACGATGACCAGCACCGGCAGCAGGAAGGGCAGGCTGAACTTCAGGACGAATTCCACGAACGACGGCATCCGCACGCCGTTTTGCTCGGCGATGGCCTTGACCATGAAGTTCGGACCGTTGCCGATGTAGGTGGCCGCGCCGAAAAAAACGGCGGCGATGCTGATGGCCTGCAGCGCGAGATTGTGGGAGACGATCAGGCTGGTGACATCATCTGTTCCGGCCGTGCTGTGCAGCGCCGTCAAAAACCCCAGATAGGTCGGCGCGTTGTCCAGCGTGCTGGAGAGCACGCCGGTGCCCCAGAAAAAAATCCCCGGCCCCGGATGGCTCCCGAGCAGCGACTGGCTGCCGTGTTTGAGCCAGGCCAGCGCGGGAATCATGGTGGTGAAAATGCCGGCGAACAGAATGACCACCTCCTGGATCGGATGGAAGTTGAAGTCGTTCGCCGCATGAACGGATTTTTTGGTGGTGAAATATGAGCCCGCCGCCGCCGCCAGCATCAGCCCTTCACGCAGGAAGAGCGGCTTTTGGATGAACACCGCCCCGAGAATCACGGCGAGAAAGAACAAGTTGGGCAGACCCGCAATCTGCCATTTGTTTTCGCCGGTTTCCACCTCACGCACCACCGGCGGCGCCTTCAGGAAATTCCTCCGGTCCACGACATAAAAAATTCCCAGCAGCAGTCCGATGCCGATGAGCCACATCTCCCAGCAGTTTTGTGCCACCCACCAGAACGGGACACCCAGCAGGAAACCGAGAAACAGCGGCGGGTCGCCGATGGGGGTGAGGCTGCCGCCAACATTCGCGACGATGAAGATGAAAAACACGATGTGATACGCCGTCACGCGGTATTTGTTCATGCGGATCCACGGACGGATGAGCAGCATCCCCGCGCCGGTGGTGCCCAGAACATTGGCCAGCAGGGCGCCCAAGAGCAGGAAAACGACATTCGTCACCGGCGCGGCCTCGCCCTTGACGCCGATGTGGATGCCGCCGGAAATGACAAACAGCGACCCGACCAGCGCGATGAAACTGATGTATTCGTGTGCCGAGTCCCAGAGGCTGTGGGTGTCGTGCAAAACGAAGAGGTAATAACCGGCGGTCACCGCCCCGAGGCCGAGCGCGACCTTGGCGTAATGCTTCAACCACCATTGGGGCGCAAAAACGGGCGTGATCGCCATTGCGCCGAGCAGCAACCCGAACGGCAGCAGGATGAGATAATCAACCACGGTCATGGCCGGCCATTGTGCGGACGATTCATCCTCGGTCAAATCCAAACCCGGTGATCCCGAAAAAGTTTCCGGTGCAACCCAGTTGACGCGTGCGGCGTCAACTGCGAACTTGCCTGCGCTTGGCGCCTAAAATCGCAGTTCCTGCGGCAAGCGAACTGTTTGATCGCATCTGGACCGTTCCCGCCGCGCAATCCCTCGCCCGGCGCGTGGAGCAGGGCGGAGCGTTGGCCTTTTCCGGCATCACTCCGGCGGCCCGAACCTTCTTCGCCGCCTGGCTGAAGAATGTTTTCCCGCAACGCCCCGTTGTGGTTGTCACGGATAACCTGAAAACACAGGAAAGTTTCCAGATGGATATGGAAACGTGGCGTAATGAAGTGCGAAGCGTGGAGTGCGAGGCACGGACTAAAAAAGCGCCGCCATCTTCCATCCCCGATCCTTCATCCTCGTTGCTGTTTTATCCCGCCTGGGAAACTTTTCCGCACGAAGGCAAATTGCCACATGCCGATGTCATCAGCGACCGTCTGCAAACGCTCGTCGCACTTTCCGGCCTGTCAACCGGCCACACTCAACCGTCAACTGTGGTGCTGGCCGCCGTCACCGCGCTGCTGCAAAGGACGTTTCCGCCCGGCGAAATTCAAAGCCGCTCCCGGCAACTCAATCGGGGCGGGGTCATCGCGCCGCTCGACCTGATCGAATTTCTGGAGGCGCAGGGTTACGAGCCGGAGGCGCAGGTTTCGCAAAAAGGCGAACTCGCCCTGCGTGGCGGCATCGTGGACCTGTTTCCGCCGACCAGCCCGTGGCCCGTGCGTCTGGAGTTTTTCGGCGATGAGTTGGAATCGCTGCGTTATTTCGATCCGCTCACGCAAGTTTCGCGCGAGGAAATTTCCGCCATCACGATTCCGCCGGCGGGCGAGCTGGGTATTTTGAAACGCCAGCTGGAGCAGGTTGCGTCCCGCGCTCCACTCGCCACGCTGCTCGACTATCTGCCGAAGGAAACCATTTTCGTTTTGTGCGATCCGGAATCGCTGGCCGTTCATGCGGATAATTACGCGCAGCAGGTTTCGGCGGATGATCCGTTTTTTATTTCGTGGCCGGGTTTTCTGGTGGAGCTGAATCGTCGCGGATTTACATCGGTTGAATTGTTGGATGACGCGTTTCCCCTCTCCCTTGAGCCGAGGGATGGGCGCGCCCGGTTTTCTGACGGGACCACGGATGAAACCCATTCGCAGGATGATCAAGGTCGTGGAGAATCATTGACGGACAACCGCTCAGCCGACGTTGAACAATCAGAAAGCATTCAGCGGCTCTTCCCTTCCCCGGCGGGAGAGGGTCGGAGTGAAGGAGAAACCGGGGACCATTCAGCCAGTGAACTTGCTTTCAGCAGCCTCGACGCCTTCCGTCCGCTTGCCGAGCGCGCTCCCGAACCGCAGGTCGCCGAGGCGCAGCGCCGCGAATTTTTCCGGCAGCTTCACCGCTGGCTGCGGCAGGATTATGCGGTCCACGTCTTTTGCAACAACGCCGGCGAAAGCCAGCGCTTCGAGGAAATCTGGGTAGAATTGGGTCCAGGATCTGGCGTCTTGGGTCTGAGGAAAGAGGCACCCGCGCCTCATGCCGCCACAGACGCCAAACCCCAGACCCGAATTGGCTCGCTCGCGCGCGGCTTCATCTGCGACGAGGCGCGGCTCGTCGTTGTCACCGACGCGGAGATTTTCGGACGTTACAAAATCCAGCGCCCGCGCCGCCAGAAGTCCGCGCACGCGCTGGCGGCGCGTTCCGCGCTCGACATTGATTTCACGGATTTGGAGGACGGCGACTTGGTCGTGCATTTGCAGCACGGCATCGGGCGTTATCTCGGTTTGAAACTGATGCCGGCCGGCAACAGCCGTCATCCCTCAGCCCACGACTCACAACTCACGGCGGCCGCCGAATGTCTCGTCATCGAATACGCGCCCGCCAATTCCGGCGAGGAGCCGCCGAAACTCTATGTGCCGGTCAGCGAGGCGCATCTGGTCAGCAAATACGTCGGTGCGGGCAAGGCCAATCCGCCGCTCCACACGCTCGGCGGTTCGCGCTGGCACAAGGCCAAGGAGCAGACCGAGAAGGCCGTGCGCGACATCGCCGCGGAAATGTTGCGCATCCAGGCCGTGCGCGAAACCCAGGCCGGACACGCCTGCAAGCCGGACACGCAATGGCAGCGTGAGTTTGAAAGCGCCTTCATCTACGAGGAAACGCGCGACCAGATCACCGCCATTGCCGACACCAAAGCGGATCAGGAACGCGCCAAGCCCATGGACCGCCTGATCTGCGGCGATGTCGGTTTTGGCAAAACCGAGGTGGCCATCCGCGCCGCGTTCAAATGCGTGATGGATGGCAAGCAGGTTGCGATCCTCGTGCCGACGACGGTTTTGGCGCAGCAGCATTTTAACAATTTCCGCGAGCGGATGGCCGATTATCCCATCCGCGTTGAACTGCTCTCGCGCTTCCGCACCAAAGGCGAAGCGTCACGCGTCATCAAAGACCTCGGCACCGGCGCGGTGGATATTGTCATCGGCACGCACCGCATCGTGCAGGACGACATCGCGTTCAAGGATTTGGGGTTGGTGGTGATTGACGAGGAGCAGCGGTTCGGCGTGCTGCACAAGGAGAAGTTCAAACGCCTGCGCACGATGGTGGATGTGCTGACGTTGAGCGCCACGCCGATTCCGCGCACGCTTTACCTCGCGCTCACCGGCGCGCGCGACATGAGCACCATCCAGACGCCGCCGCATGATCGTCTGCCGGTCGAGACGATTGCCACGCCCTACGACGAACGCACCATCCGCGACGCCATCCAGCGCGAACTGAACCGCGGCGGGCAGGTTTTCTTCCTGCATAACCGCGTGACGACGATTGACACGATGCTCGCGAAATTGAAATCGCTCGTGCCATCGGCGCGCATCGTCGTCGGCCATGGCCAGATGCACGCGGACGATTTGGAAGAGGTGATGGCGCAGTTCGTCAATGGCGAGGCGGATGTTTTGCTGTCCACGACCATCATCGAGAGCGGCCTTGATATTCCGAACGCGAACACCATCATCATTGACCGCGCCGATCGCTTCGGCTTGAGCGAGCTTTACCAGTTGCGCGGGCGCGTCGGGCGCTACAAGCATCAGGCTTACGCTTATCTGCTGCTGCCGCGCCATGCGCGCCTGCTCACCGACGTGCGCAAGCGCATCAGCGCGATGAAGCAATACGCCTCGCTCGGCAGCGGTTTCAAGATCGCCATGCGCGACCTGGAAATCCGTGGCGCGGGCAATTTGCTCGGCGCGGAACAGAGCGGCCACATCACCGCCGTGGGGTTTGAACTTTACTGCCAGTTGCTCAAGCAAAGCGTCGGCGCGCTGAAAGGCGAGAAGGTGAAGCCGCGCGTGGAAGTGCGCATCACGTTGGATTTTTTGGAGATGAATGAGACCACTGGCTCAAACGGCTCGCGGGGACGCTCACCCCACCTGGCCGGCTTGCCGCACAACTACGTTACCGAGCCGCATCACCGCATCGAGATTTACCGCAAGCTGGCGCAGGCTGCGGACAAGCCCGCGCTCGAAGCCCTGCAAAAGGAATTGCGTGACCGTTTTGGACCATTGCCGCCGCCGGTGGAACTGTTGCTGGCCGTGGGCGAACTCAAAATTCTCGCGGGCGAAAAGGGCGTAACGAGCATTGAAGTCGAGGAGGATAAACTAAAAATCACCCGGCGTGGTGATTTCATCCAGTTGGGCGGCAAATTTCCGCGTCTCACAAAAAAGGAACCCAAGGCGCGGCTCAAGGAAATCAAGCGCCTGCTGCTGGCGATTTAGGTTTGTTCGTCGAGTGCGTGTGCTTAAGTATTTGGTTGCGCAACGCCAGCGAGATGATTGCGCCGCCGCCCAGCAGGCAGAAAGTTGACGGTTCCGG
>JAJXXI010000081.1 GCA_021781185.1 bacterium | reverse complement strand
GCCTGAAAAGCGCTGCCGCGAATGAAAGCCGCAAAAATAGCCAGTCAAATCAAGCGATTTGTGCATTTTTCTGGCCGCCGTGTTTCTTTCAAAACACCCCGGTTTTCTTTTTCAGACGAGCTCTTAGTGGCCGACGGGCTTTGCTGTGGTGAGCGCCCTGGTTGTTTTCGGTTAAGGTTTTGACATGCAAACTGTGACGAAATGCAAAAAAAGGCGGGCGTTGGCTGCAACTTCACCGGCCCGCGAAAGCGGGTTTCAAACTGGCGGGCTGGCCGATTACTCTACCACTTTCGCATTCGGACAGTCATCCATAGCCCGCCTCGCTACCGGCAGCCTCGCCTCGCCATAGTCGTGGTATGCCAGCCTTCATTCCATCATTCGATCACACCCGTGACGGCAGGGGGCTATTGAATTTCTGGCGGACGATCCGCCGGGGCAGAGCCGAAAGCCTGATTCGGGGTTGGGCCCATGTTGAGGACCAGCTTTCCGCCGGCGGCAATTTCGGCCTGGGAAATCCAATTTCGGGTCATGGGTTTGCCGTTGAGCGTGGCGGACTGGATGTAGGGATGGTTCGCGGAATTGTTCTTCGCGATGACGGTGAAGGAACGGCCCTTGTAAAATTGGGGGTCCAACTTGAGCGTGGCCTGGTTCACCAGCGGGCTGCCCAGAACGTAAACGCCGCTTGCGGGGTCAACCGGATAAAAGCCGAGCGCGGTGAAGACATACCAGGCGGACATCTGGCCACAATCATCGTTGCCGCAGATGCCGGCGGGCGTGTTGTTGTAAAGTGTATTGGCCACCTGCCGGACGCGGGCCTGGGTTTTCCACGGTTGACCGGCGTAGTTGTAAAGGTAGGCGACATGGTGATCAGGTTCGTTGCCCTGTGAATACATGCCGATAACCCCGGTCACGTCTGGAATCGAGGCCAGGTTTGGAATTGTTTCCTTCGTGTCAAACATCTCGTCCAGGCGGGCGACGAATTTCTCATCACCGCCCAGTTTGGCGATCAGGCCGGGAACATTCTGCAGCACAAAAAAGTTGTATTGCCACGCATTGGCTTCCGTATATTCGTCGAAGTTGATGCTGTTTTGCTCTTTTTCGCCGAACGGCGTCACCCAGCTTCCGTCCGCATTCCGCCCGCGCATGAACCCGGTGGATGGATCAAAAACATTTGTCCAGTTCTGGCTGCGCTGGAAATATTTCTCCGCCAGGTCGTCCTTGCCCAAAGCTTTTGCGAGACGGGCGATGCAGGCATCGTCGTAGGCGTATTCCAAAACTTTGGAAACACTTTGCACGCGTTTGCCCGTGGGGATGTAACCGCGTTTCCGATAGGCATCAAGCTGTTCGCGGTTCTTGTCGGTGGACGCGATCATGTCGGCAAGCGCTTCATCCGCGTTCCAGTTGCGGAAACCTTTCAGGTAAGCATCGGTGATGACGGGAATGGCATGGTTGCCGATCATGCACCAGGTTTCCTTCCCGCCTTCCGGCCATACCGGGAGCGTGTTTTGGCCGAAAATGGTGAAATGTGCCAGCATTGTGTTCACAAAGTCGTTGACGCGGCCCGGCTGAATCAAGGTCAGCAAAGGATTTTCCGCGCGAAACGTGTCCCACAACGACAGCTCGGTGTAATAATCATAACCCTTGGCTGCATGGACCTTCTCATCCGGCCCCCGGAATTGTCCGTCCACGTCGCTCAACAGCGTGGGGGCAACCATCGTATGATAGAGCGCGGTGTAAAAAGTTTGTGCGAGATTCTTGTCCGGAGTTTTCACCGTGATGCAGCTCAAAACCTTTTGCCATTGTTTCCGTGCGGCTGCGGCCACGGCATCAAAGTTCCAGCCGGGAATCTCCGTGTGCAGATTGTTGCGTGCGCCCTCGACGCTGACCGTGGACAAACCGACCCGGACAAGGATGTGTTCGCCGGCCTTGGTCTTGAAATCAAAATGCCCCTTGGTTTCCTTGCCGGTGGTCTGGTTGCCGGGCACGTCCTTGTCGCCTTGCGCTACGCCGGCCGAGTCAAACGGGCGGGAGAATTCCACCACGAAATAATACACCTTGTCGCCACCCCAGCCGTTGCTTTTGCGATACCCGCTGGCAGTGTGATCATTTTCGATTTTAAGATGCGCCTCGACAACATTGTTTGCAATGCCGTGCTGCAGGTCCATGACGACGTGAGCCTCGGTTGTGGCCGGAAAGGTGTAGCGGGAAAAACCGGCGCGCGCGGTGGCAGTGAGTTCCACCTTCACCTGGTAGTCCGGCAGATAAACCGAATAATAACCAGGTCGTGAAATTTCGTCCGCGTGTGAGAACCTAGCGCGATATCCATCGCCCGGTTTCGAGCCGGGCACGAGCTTCAAGGCGCCAACCGTAGGCATCAACATCACGTTGCCCAGATCCCCGCAACCGGTTCCGGTCAGGTGATTGTAGGAAAACCCGAGGATGCTGGTGTCGGAATAATGATAACCCGAGGTTCCGTCCCAGCCGTTGTCGCGGGTGTCGGGCGACAGTTGCACCATGCCGAAGGGAACCGTGGCTCCCGGATATACGTGGCCGTGGGCATCCGTGCCGATCATCGGGTTGACATAATCCACGGGCGATTTGGCGGAACAGACCGCAGCGGACAGCAGAAAGAACACGGCGCAGGATGTCTGCAAGGGAGAGGCAATAAGCTGTTTCAGGTTTTTATTTTTCATGGCTGGTGCGGGAG
>JAJXXI010000091.1 GCA_021781185.1 bacterium | reverse complement strand
CAGGCAGCGCAACAGGGTCCAGTCGGAAAACTGCTCCAACACTTCGTATTCCGTCCGGGATTTCTTGCCGTCTTTCGGATCCACGCACATCTGGCTGGTCTTGAGCGGATGAGGTGAGAGTTTGGCGTCCACTTCAAACCGGGTGGCCGGCGGCTGTCCCCAAGCGATCGCCAGATGCTTTTTGACGGCCTGTTCCGAGCCAAACAGATCGGCCAGAGCCACAAAGGCGGGCTTGTTTTTGGCGAGCAGTTGAACGCCGGTCGTGCCTGAATCCAGCCGGTGGGGATGGTTTAAATAGGTCAGGCTCCGTTCCGCCGCCCACGGTTTGGCCGCGACAATGCCGTCATGCAGCAACTGCATCAAATTCGGCCGCGAATCGTCTGCTGCTTCGGGGGAAACCAAGAGGCCGGCCGGTTTGTCGAGCGCGAGCAGATGCTCGTCCTCGAAAAGCACAGGGATTTCCCAAAACTCGCGCGTGGCGGGCGAAGACAGTTTGATGGCCGCAGTCACGGGCTATTTGGCCGCACCGGCGGCCTCTTTTTGGTAGAACGGCGTGTCGCGCAATTCACGGTTGGCCTCGCTCTGCAACCAGAGGTTGAAAGCTTCGTTCTGCCGTCCGCGGCGGACCTGGGCGACGAATTGCGGCATGTCCGCCTTTTTTTTGACCTCGTCAATCGGCAAAACCTCCTGGACATACAGGACAAATCCGCCGTCATCCGTCGGCACAAAATTGCTGATGTGGCCGGCGGTGGTGGTGAAGGCCGCCTGCTTGATCTGCCCAACGCTGGCGTGATCGCCGATTTCAGAAATTTCCGAGGTGTTCAGCGAAAACGGCGGCAGCACCAGCGGCACTTGGGCGGCGGCCACGGCGGACTGGGCAAAGGTCTTGCCGGCGGCCATCTGAACGGCGAGTGAAGCATGGAAATTCGTGCCGGCGTGCCGGGCCAGCGCCACGGCTTCCTCGTTGCGTAAATCCTGAACCACCCGCGCATGAATCTGGTTTAATCCCGGGATCATGCTTGGCAACTGGTTTGCCAGCGCAATCACGTAAACTGCGTCCGGGCCGACCACCGGGCCGCCGAACGGCACGTCTGAACTCAACTGGAACGCCGCCTTGGCAAAGGCCGGCGGGGCGCTGAAATCCGTGGGACCGGTCTCGGCGTCGAACGGCGCGGTGGTATCCACGGTGAGTGATTTTTGTTTTGCCAGGGCGGTGAAATTGCCCGTTTTCACCGGTTCCATGGCGAACAGGGCGGTGGCAAATTCATTGGCCGCCTGGCGCGCGTCCGCCAGCGCGCGGTTGTGGATCAGCAACTCGCGGATTTTGCCCTTCGCTTCATCCGGGGTCTTGGCCTCGGGAAATTCGCTTGCGCCGTATTGCTGATAAACCGAATCCACATACTCCGAGAAATTGGTCTTCGCCCATTCCGCCTTGGCCTGCGCGAGATAATTCGAGGCCGCAAACGCCACATAGCTCACCTGCACGCGGTCGGGCAGCCGATAAGCGGCCATGTTGTTGGTGTAAAACTTTCCAATGGCGGCGGGCGTCACCGTGGTCTGGGCGAGGTAGTTCGAGGCCGCAAAGAAAACCACCTGCGCGGAAAGCTCCTGATATTCGCGGTCATAAAGCAGCCCGGCTTCCTGTGGCGTGACCATTGCCCCCGTGAGACCCAGCGTTTGGATCAACTGCTGCACGACGAGTTCGCTGCGCAGAAAATGTTGCAGATCCACCACCGTCAGGCCTTCGGGGGCCAGGTTTTGATCCACGAACTGCTGCATGGGCACGGCCTGGCCTTTGCGGCCGACTGAGCGGAGAAAATCCGCCGCCGCCGTGACCAGCGCTTCCTGCCCCACCCGGATGTCCAGCTTGGCCGCTTTTTGCTGCAACAGCAGGCGGACGTAGGTTTCGCGGTCAATATCCTCGGAAGTCATGGCTCCCCGCTTGTCCGGCCACTGTCCGTAGTGCAGCCAGTAAAAAATGAAAAATCCATTCCGCGCCTCCGTATATTCCTGCAGGGTGACCGGCCGGCCGTAAATCGTCCCGTAAGGGTTGGCGGAGTTCATTCCGCCGCCGTTATGCACCGGACCGGTGCCCATGAAATAAACAAAGGAAAAGATCGTGAGTCCGGCAATGAGAACCCAGAGCCACTTCGAGTGTTTGCGAATCGTTCCAATCATAGTGAAAAATGAAGGCGAAGCCTAGCTTGGGGCGGGTGACATGGCAAACTAATAAGGGTCCGGCGTCTGGCGGCCCGGCTCTGGAGTCTTCCCGGCCCCCGGCCTGAAACCCAATTTCAGGGGCCAGCCCCTATTTCAGCCACTTCGCCACGTCCATTGCCGCGTAGGTGATCAGGATGTCCGCCCCCGCCCGGCGCATGGCCAGCAGGCTTTCCAGCGTCACATTGCGCTCGTCAATCCAGCCGTTGGCCGCCGCCGCCTTGATCATCGCGTGCTCGCCACTCACCGCATAGGCGGCGGTGGGCAGGCCAAACTCTGTTTTCACCCGGCGGACGATGTCCAGATACGCCAGCGCGGGTTTGACCATCACCATGTCCGCCCCCTCTTGAATATCCAGCGCCACTTCGCGGATGGCTTCATTCGAGTTGGCGGCATCCATTTGGTAACTGCGGCGGTCGCCGAACGCCGGGGCGGATTCCGCCACCTCGCGGAACGGCCCGTAAAACGCCGAGGCAAACTTCGCCGCGTAG
>JAJXXI010000274.1 GCA_021781185.1 bacterium | reverse complement strand
GCGGGTGCTGATTCTCGACGAACCGTGCGCCGGACTCGACCCGGCCGCGCGCGAACATTTTCTGCAATTCATCCAGCGGCTCGGCCAGCAAAAAAATTCTCCGACGCTGGTCCTCGTCACTCATCATGTCGAGGAAATCGCGCCCGTGTTTTCCCACGTGCTGCTTCTGAAAGACGGTGGCGTGCTGACCGCCGGGATCAAAGCCACCACGTTGACCTCGCGAAACCTGACCCGCGCCTTCAAGACGGCGGTGAAATTGGAAACGCACAGAAATCGTTACACGCTGAAGGTGCGCTGAAACCGACATGAAAATAATTCTCAACTCGCCCATTCCCGGAGAAATCGCTCAATTGAGGGACATGCTGGAAAGCGCGGGCATCGCGTGTCTCGTGCGCAATGAGCTTTCGGCCGGTCTTTCGCCGGAGATACCGCTTTCTGAAAGCACGCCTGAGTTGTGGATCCAGGACGATCAACGGCTCGCCGAGGCGCTGGAAATTAAACACGCCTGGAAAACCGCCGCGCCGATCGAAGGGAACGACTGGGTGTGTTCCACCTGTGGCGAGACTTCGGAACCGCAGTTCACGTCATGCTGGAAATGCGGCGCCAGCAAGCCATAGTGGGTTGATAAACAGCGTTCCAGCCGGCAAAACGTCGCTCCCCTCCGGCTTCACGCCAGCTTTCCGTAACGCCTGATTTCGGGCCAGATCAGGGCCACGGCCAGCACCACCACCAGCGTGCCGAAGCCGCCGACCACCGTGGACCAGATCGCCCCCGAGGCCATGGCATGGGCGTAGGCCGGGCTGTCTTCGGACACCCGTTGCATCACCGGTCCGAACCATTGCGCGGTGAAACCGGATTCCGTGCCGCCCAGTTCGTTCGACGTGCCGATGAAGAGGCTGTTCACTGCCGAAACGCGACCGCGCTTTTCGTCCGGCGTGAGAATCTGCACCAAGGTCTGCCGCACGATGACGCTCACGTTGTCCACCGCACCACAGACCGCCATCAGGCCGAATGCCACCCAGAACCAAACGGTGTCCGGCGCGGAGATAAACCGCCCGAGGCACTGACAGTTGGCCAGCCCGAATAAAATCGTTGCCGCGCCGAAAATCGCCACGCACACCAGCATCGCGCGTCCCGCCTTCTGCAACGGCGGCCGGTGCGCGATGATGAACATGCAGATGACCGCGCCCACCGGAATCCCCGCGCGCAAAATGCCCAGTCCCAGCCCGCCTGCGCCGCCATTCAGCGGCAGAATGTCCGCCGCATAAATCGGAAGCAGCGTCACCGAACCGCCCAGCAGCACGGCAAACATGTCCAGCGTGATGGTGCCCAGGATGATTTTGTTGTGATAGACAAAGCCGAATCCGGTGATGAGGCTTTTGAACGAGACCGGTTCGCGCGGCGGTAGCTTGTGTTCGTGCCGGATGCCGGCCACCAGAAAAAAACAGACGATGCCCACAACGACATTGAAGGCATAAATCAGCCACGCGCCGTGGGTGAGCCAGATGATCACGCCCGCCGCCGTGGGCCCCACCACGCTGGACAATTGAAATGTGCCGCTGTTGAAGGTGATGGCACGGGGCAGTTCTTCGCGGGAAACCAGGGCGGTCACAAACGCCGCGCTGGCCGGCCAGAGAAACGTCCGCGCCACGCCGATCACGACCAGCAGCGTGTAGGCGCATAATTGGAAGGTGGTGACGTTTTTGTCGAGCGCGATAAACGCGGAGGCCAGCGTGAGCCCGAGACTGGCGAACGCCAGCAGCAGGGTTGAGCCGAGAATAATGCTTTTCCGGTTGCGCCGGTCAGCCAGTTGCCCGGCCGGCAGCGTGCAGAGAACCATTGGCACCATCAGCGACAGCCCGACAAAACCCAACGCCAGTCCGGATTGAGCACGCTTGTAAAGTTCCCAGTCCAGGGCGGTCACGAGCATCTGCATGCCCAAGGTCGAAATGAGCCGCGCCACGAGGTAGCGCACATAATCCGCGTTGCGAAAAACCGCGTAGGGATGGTCGGCGACGGGGGGAACCGTCGGTGGCGGGTCTTCCTGACTTTCAGTTTCGTGCATTAAACGTGCGGAGAGTGTAGCGGGAAAATGCCGCCGGTCGAGTTTTCCCCGGAAAGCCGCCGGCCGGTGTGCGGCGAGGAGCGGAGCGCGCTTGGCGGAAGGCAAAGTTCGTGCAACACTGGCCTGGCGATGACCGAACCGAACCGAAAATACAAGTGGCCGTGGTTTGTGCTGGCGGCCGTGATCCTGTTTATCGCACTGGCGGTGATGTGGATGTCCATCGCCGTGCATAAAGAGGAGCGGCAACGCGACTTCGGCACGCCGTTGCCGGCCAGCGCGCCGGCGAAATAAACCGTTGAGCCGGTCCGGTGGCCGGCTCGCTCAGATCAACCCCATGCCTGTGATTCAGCGTTCCATCCGGGTCGGCTGGCGATTGCGCGTCTTTTTCACCGAAGATGTGTTCGCGCCGCAGAACCCGATTCTGCGCGACGCGCTCACCGACCGCCTGCCGCGCAAGGTGCTCGTGGTGCTCGATGACGCCGTGGCCCAGGCGCAGCCGGATCTGGATTCAAAAATCCAAAGCTATTTCGCCGCGACGGGTGGAAGGTTGCAACTGGTCCGCCCGCCCCTCGATGTGCCCGGCGGCGAGGCGGCGAAAAATTCCCGGACACTCATCAACAGTTTGCACGAGCAATTGCACCGGCACCACATA
>JAJXXI010000604.1 GCA_021781185.1 bacterium | reverse complement strand
CGCTGCTGGGATTGTGCGATCTGGCGCAGGAGCCGGGCACGGTGAACTGGAACTTCGGCAACAACATCGGTGATACGATCACCAAACCCTATTTCGTCCGGTTTCCGGGCCGGCCGGATTTATACATGGACACCAATTTGCCGGGCATCGGCGGCAACTGGCATCCGTTTGACGGTCATGGGCAGCCGGTGCCGGAATATGTGCAGGATTATCTCGACCGCGCGGTGATGTGGACGCTTTACACGACCAAGTGCGACGGCTTCCGGCTGGACGCAGTGAAGCATGTGCCGGTGGGCTTTTTCGGCGCGGAAACGGGCCAGACGGATGACCCGTCATTTGCCGGCTACACCGGCGGCATTCAGGCGATGTATGATTATGTGCATGGCTACGGCAGCAACGTCACCGGCAACGGCTATGTCGAGACGGATGGCAACCGCAACAGCCTGTTCAACACGGAGGCACCGCGCAATGACGCGATGATTTTCGGCGAGCACGTTTCCCCGGCACCGCCTTACTACGATTATCTTCAGTCCGGCATGCGGCTGCAAAACCAGCCGCTGTATTCGCAGATGAACAGCGCGTTCAACGGCGGCGCGTCGCTGGCGGGCATGGACGGACGGGATTACCAGCCCGGGTTTGCCAACTGCGATGGCAGCGGCAATTTCAGCGCCGCACAGGCGGTGAATTTTCCCTTGAACCAGGATTACGGCTACTACGCGAACCTCGGCCTGGAGGACGCGTATTTGTTCATGCGCGAGGGATTGCCGCTGGTTTATTCCGACGGCTTCAATCACAACTTTTCCGGCGGCACACCGGTGGTGAGTTACGCCAATTATCTGGGTGAATTTTCCGACAACACCGTGGCGGATACCGTCTATCTGCACAACCAGCTCGCGCGCGGCGGGACATGGTCGCGCTGGAGCGATCAGAACATCATTGCGTTCGAGCGTTACGATTACCGCGAAGGCAGCAGCACCGCCCCGCAGACGCAGGACGTGGCCCTGTTTGCGATGAACGACAATCCGGGTTATCCCGGCGACGAAACGTTTGATGACGGCGTGACGCGCACGAGCGACGGTTATTATGGCGGCATCACGGTTTCCAATTCCAAGGGGCAGGGGCTCGCCGTCGGTTTCGCCCCGGGTTCCGTGCTGGTGCAACTGGCCAGTTCCTCGCCCACCGGCGGCCGCGCTTATCAGAAGTTGCTGGTGCATGGTGCCACTTCCAGCTACGCCACGGCGCAGTCCACCGCGAACGCTTCCGACCCGACCCAGCGGCTGATTTATGTCGGGAGCCAGACGATTTCCACCGGTGGCGGGGCGATCGAACTCAATCTGCCGAGCGGCGCCTGGGTGATTTATGGTTATCAATGGCCGGAGGCCAGCCGCGCGAATGTCTCCACCAACGCCATTATTCTGCGGCAGGGTGGGGTGGAGGTGCCGCACCTGCTGGTTTATCGCACCGACGGCACGAATGGTGATCCGGCTTATAATCCGCTGTTTCCTTTCAAGATGCGCGGCAGCGTGGACCAGTTCGGGAACGTGATCGGCGGCGTTAATGTCTCCAACCTGACCTACGCGATTGACGTGCCGGTGGTGACCAACGCCAACTTTGACATCATTGCACGGTGCGATGCCTCGGCGGGGAACACCTTGATCAAACTCGACGGCGGCGTGGATTTGAACAGCCAAATGGGGCTTGGCCCGACGAACGCGGCCGGCCTGGCCCCCACGAATTTCCTGGATCTGCGCGATAAT
Source organism: bacterium (assembly GCA_021781185.1). Classification (GTDB taxonomy): domain Bacteria; phylum Verrucomicrobiota; class Verrucomicrobiia; order Limisphaerales; family UBA11358; genus UBA11358. The sequence goes on along the minus strand of JAJXXI010000604.1, from coordinate 965 downwards.
CCGCCCGGCTACGCGGATGATGTTTTCCTCGGCTACGAACAGACGGCATTTCAATACCGCAACGGACCGGAAAAATTTGCGGCGAAAAACACCGCGAGCAACACCATTGTATCCCTGGGCGCGGAAACGTATTCCTACACGGTCGGCGGCAGCAGCAACATTGTATCCGGTTCCGGCTACGGCCAGGGCGTCGCCCAGACGGCGACGTGGATTTATCACGATCCGGTGGCGACCAACACCGCGCTCGCGCCCAACAACACCGCCACCCAGCGCGTCCCGCTCAGTCCCGCCAGCGGTCAGTCCGTGGGGATTTATGTGAAGGTCGGCTATCAGTTCCAAATCAATACGGGCTTCATTTACTACACCAAGGACGGCTCCGATCCCGAAGGCGCGTTCGGCGTGGGCAAAGGCACGACGCAGGTGGCGCAGTTGTTTTATGCGGGCCCGGACAGCGCGGACGGCACCATTGACTGGTGGAAAGGATCCATTCCCGCGCAGCCCGCCGGCACCCAGGTGCGCTACAAGTTGGGAGTGTTCAACGGTGGCAGCTATGGGGCTGCCATCGGCGATACGAATGACTGGCCCAGCATCGCGCCGATTTCCGACGCGGAAACCACCGGGGCGAAACGGTATGGCATCACCCAGGCGGCCATCACCAATTTCAATCCCACCACCGCCATCGTCTGGCTGCACAATGATCTCAATCCCGCCAACACCGTGACGGGGTTGCCGAGCGGTTTTCACATCATCCGCACCCGCGCCTTTTTGCCGCGCCCGGGCCAGGCCAGCGTGTATGACACATTCTCCCAAACCTTCTATTACGACGGCGGCCTGCCGACCGGCGTGATTTCCTATCCGCCCGGCGGCAGCACGATCAACAGCGGCAGTTACACGCTGGTGGTGCGCGCCGACAGCACGGTGACGGAGGCGGATGTGAATATTCAGAATACCGTCACCAACAACTG
>JAJXXI010000165.1 GCA_021781185.1 bacterium | reverse complement strand
AATTATTGAATAATGGACGCCGCACACATAAGAAATTTCAGCATCATTGCCCATATTGACCACGGCAAAACGACGTTGTCCGACCGGCTGTTGCACATGACGGGCACGATCGCCACGCGCGACATGTCGGACCAGTTGCTCGATGCGATGGATCTGGAACGCGAACGCGGCATCACCATCAAGGCGCATCCGGTGACGATGCTTTACAAGGCGCGCAATGGCGAGACTTACGAGTTGAACCTGATCGACACGCCCGGCCATGTGGATTTTGCGTATGAGGTGTCGCGCAGCCTGAGCGCGTGCGAAGGGGCGCTGCTGGTCATAGACGCCGCGCAGGGCGTCGAGGCGCAGACGGTGGCGAATTATCATCTCGCGGCGAAACTGAATCTCACCATCATTCCCGTCATCAACAAGATTGACCTCGGCCACGCGAATGTGCCACAGGCCAAACAACAGTTGGAGGAGGTGCTGGCAATTCCGAGTGAATGGGCGATTCCGTGCAGCGCCAAGCAAGGCATTGGCATCGAGGACATTCTTGAAGCCATCATCGCGCGGGTGCCGCCACCAAAGCCGACCGGCGAACCGAGCCTGCAGGCGCTGGCGTTTGATTCTTATTTCGACACCTACAAGGGCGTCGTGACCCATGTCCGCGTCTTCAATGGCGAATTGAAAGCCGGCCAGCAGGTGAAGCTGCTGCATTCCGGCAAGAACGTCGAGGTGAAGGAGGTCGGCAGCTTCAATCCGAAACCCTACATTCGCGAGAAGCTGGAAGTCGGCGAGACGGGCTACTTCACGGCGAACATCAAGAGCGCGGCAGAGGTGAAGATGGGGGACACGATCACCGACGCGCGCAACGCCTCGGGCGTGCTGCCGGGCTTCAAGGAAATTCACCCGATGGTGTTCAGCGGCATTTATCCGATCAACACCGCCGATTACGAGCAGTTGAAACAGTCCATGGGCAAGCTGAAGCTGAACGATTCGGCGTTCGTGTATTCCTCGGAAACATCCGTGGCGCTGGGCTTCGGTTTCCGGTGCGGCTTTCTCGGCCTGCTGCATCTGGAGATCGTGCAGGAACGGCTCCGGCGCGAATATAACATGGATATCATCGCCACGTATCCGAGCGTGGTTTACAAAGTCTATCTCTCCGACGGCACGATGAAGGAAGTGGACAATCCGGCGTTCATGCCGGACGTCACCTATATTGACAAAATCGAGGAGCCCATGGTGAAGGCGTTCGTCATCTGTCCGAACGAAAACATTGGCGACATGATGTCGCTGATCTCGGAAAAGCGCGGGAATGTGGACAACACCGAGACGCTGGACTCGCGACGGGTGATGTTGACCAGCCTGGTTCCGCTGAACGAAATCCTGATTGATTTTCACGACCGCATTAAAAGCATCACGCGCGGTTTCGGCTCGATGGATTACGAGCCGGATGAATACATGGAAAGCGACATGGTAAAGCTAGACATGCTGGTGAACACCGAACCGATGGATGCTTTCTCGTGCATTGTGCATCGCACGAAGGCGGAGGGCAGGGGACGGGCGCTGGCGGAAAAGCTCAAGGAAGTCATCCCGCGCCAGCAGTTCCAGGTGAAAATTCAGGCGGCCATCGGCGGCAAAATCGTGGCGTCCGAGGTCATCAGCGCCTTCCGCAAGGACGTGACGGCGAAATGCTACGGCGGCGACGTCTCGCGCAAACGCAAGCTGCTGGAAAAGCAAAAGGAAGGAAAAAAGCGGATGAAATCCATCGGCAATGTGAACATCCCGCAGGAGGCGTTCATTGAAGTGCTGAAGGCATAGTTTGCCACCCAAGAACGCAAGATGAACGGAATCCAACCCAACACAGTCAGAGCAGGGGACAACTTATGATTATCCGCTGGTTATTCTCCAAGACGGTTCGTGAAGCATGCACAGTTAAAAAGCACTATCGCCGCCTGTTGGCCGCGCAGCGCGATCAGCTTTCGGCGCAAGCCATAGGGGCGATTGAAGCGGCTGTGGCTAATCTCAGCCAGGCCATCACCTCGCGAGCGAACAAGGGGGCCATCCGCATCAAGGTGGAAGAATTGCAGTTTGCCGGCGAAAAATGGCTCAAGCCCTATCCCAACGCCGCCTGGCGGGAGAATGTGGAAGTGCTGCTGGTGGCTTTGGCGGTGGCCATGGCCATCCGCACGTTTTTTTTGCAGCCGTTCAAAATCCCAACCGGTTCGATGCAGCCGACGCTTTTCGGCGTCACGTCGGAACCGAATTTTGCGAAGGTGGAGTTCTGGCGCAATGCGGAAATCCCGGTCGAGAAGGAAAAAATCCAGGCCGAGATCGCCGCCCAGTTCAAGGAGCGCAACTCATTGCAGATTCCGACCGGCTGGGAACGCATCAAGCAATGGTTCGAGGGCAATTCCTATCTCCATGTCGTGGCCGAGGCGGATGGGCAAGTGCAGCATATCTCACCGCCGGTTCGGTTTCTGATTTTCAACATCAAGCAGACCATCGTAATTGGCGGTCACGCGCAGACGATTTGGTTCCCGCCTGACTACGGTGAACAACCCCTGCAAGTGCGGGCCGGATTTAACGTGCCGGTGGGCGGCGGACAGCACATTGATCTATACGAAGGCCACGTTTTTCATAAGGGCGAAGACGTCATCAAAATGGAAGTCAGTGCCGGCGACCATCTGTTCGTGGACCGCATGAGCTACAATTTCCGCAAGCCGGAGCGCGGCGAAAT
>JAJXXI010000322.1 GCA_021781185.1 bacterium | reverse complement strand
CTGCTGGGCGCGCTGGTGGAAGGCAAACGCTTTTGTCATGTGCGTTGGGTGATGGACGATCCGGCCGTGGCCAGCCTGATGGGGCTGGAGCGTGTGCGTGGCGAAGACGCGCTGCCCCGGCTGGCCAGGGAACTGGACCGGGAAGAGCTGCGCCAGTGGATGAATCGTCCGCAAACCGAACTCTACGCGGCGCTGCCGGATCGCTTTATTGCCGATTGGGACTCGACGGTGAACACCCGCTATGGTCATCAGGAAGACGCGGCGGTGGGTTACAACCCGCACAAGCGCGGGCGCAAAAGCCATCATCCGCTCATCTGCGTGGCGGCGCGCACGCGGCTGTGCCTGCACCTGGAATGGCGTCCGGGCGAGGCGGTCAGCGCCACCGACTGGCAGCCGGCGATGGAAAAACTCTGGTCCCACCCGACGATCCGCGAGCGGCTCTGGCTCAATCGTGGAGATGTGGGCTTTGGGCAGGAAGCGATCATGGCCTGGCACGAAACCGAAGGCGGAAAGCGCCCAAAATACCTGTTCAAACTCAAGCTGACGACCAACGTGCGGCGGGCGATTGCCCGGGTGCCCTGGCCCTTGTGGGAAGGGGCACCGACGGTGGGCTGCCAGCAGTGCGCCGAGACGACGGTGCGGCTGCAGGGCTGGAGCCGGGAACGACGCATCATCATCGTGCGCACGCTCAAGCCGACGAACCCCACGCCGCAGGATTTGTTCTGGGAAACCCCCGAGGATGAAGTGGCGGTGTATGTGACCAATCTGGCAGGGGCCGAGGCGACGCTCGAACAAGTGGCGTTGCTTTACGCGCAGCGGGCCGACACGGAGAACGTGTTTGACGAGTTGAAAAACCAATGGGGTTTTCGGGGTTATTGCAGCGGGAAGGCGGTGGTGACGGAACTGGCCGCCCGGCTGGTGCTGCTGACTTACAACCTGTGGAGCCTGTTCACGCGGCTGATGGGACTCAATCCGGGGCATCACACCGAAGCGATCAAGTCGCGGCGGAACTTTTTATTCCTGGCGGCGCAGGTGGTCCAAAGCGGGCGGCAACGCACGGTGAAACTGGCGGTTAAAACGGATTGGTGGCAGGTGTTAAAGGGCTGCTACGAAAGGCTGCGGACGTGGTTGGCGGCAACTGCGCCGCAGTTGGAAGCCCAAGGCAACCTTCTGCGCCTGCTCGCCCGCCAGACCACCGATGATCCCCTCGCATGGCTCGCCCACCCCGCACCACACCCAACCCGTTGAAACTCAATTGCGGTGATTTGACCCTGAGTTGCCGGTTCATTGTCAGGATTCTGCACGCCACACAATCTCCGCAACAGCCGATGGGAAGACGAGCATCGGTAGTGCGAGCAACAGAACTCCAAACCCGCCCCGGCCGGGCATCCACACTTGCGGCGTGGGATGGGCGGGGAGACCGCAAGCTTCGGACAGGTTGAGATTTTGGGGGTTGATGGACCGGTGCCTTGATGGTTGTTATTCGCTGCCCGTAGCCGGCGTCAATCCAATCGCGTGGATTGAAAAACAACAGCATGCACTGGCACTTGATGCAGCGCGGATGAAAATGGAACCGCCGCGCGGTCTCACCCCTTCTTTTTATACATCTGCTCCGGCGTGAGGATTTGATTTTCGGTGATCTTGAACGTCTCACCTTTGCCTTCGATGGAGCGGAAGAAGCAGGATTGGTAGCCTTCGTGACAGGCGGGACCGTTTTGCTCGACTTGAATGAGCAGGCAGTCGCCGTCGCAATCAAACGCAATATCCTTCACGGTTTGGGTGTTGCCGCTTTCCTCGCCCTTCATCCAGTATTTCTGGCGGGAACGGCTCCAGAAATGCGTTTTGCCCGTGGCAATGGTGCTTTCGAGCGAGGCGCGGTTCATCCATGCCATCATGACCACGCGGCCGGTTTTCTGTTCCTGAATGATGGCGGGGATCAAACCCTGCGCGTCAAATTTCAATTTCTCGTAAAAACTCATGATCGGATGATTTCACCAGAAAAGCATCCGGACACAAAGTCTGAATTTGCCCAATTCACTCCGGCTTTGGTGTGGGCGGAACCGTTGATTCGGCGGGTTGGTCCGAAGGTGGGGCAGAGGTGGTGCCGGTTCCTGCTGTCACGGCGGATGCGGTGGCGGACGAATGGTTCGTGGAGTTCTCCGAAGTGTCTTCGGGTGGTGGATTTTTGTGGTCGGCCAGGCTGCGTTCGAGCCGGCGTTTGAGATCGGCGTAAGCCGCGTTGGTGATGGTGTCAAGCGTCGCTTGGGCTTCATCAAACATGCCGGCGGAAATCTTGATGCGCGCCAGATGGATGAGCACCCCTTCGCGTTCAAGGTCGTTGTGGGCGATTTTGAGCGCGTTCGTCCATGCGACTAGGGCGTCGTTGGTGCGCAGCGGCTTGATGCCGTAGTAACTTTCCGCGTAATCGGTGGCGAGCACGAGGTTGTCCGGCGCCAGTTTCATGGCCTGCCGGTAAAGCCCCAGTGCCTTGTCAAACACCTGTTGCTCGTCAATGTGATAAAATTCGCGGGCGTCCTTCCGAAAGAGATAAACCGTCGTGGCAAAATTCTGATAATAGACCGGCTCGGTGGGATCCAGCTTGATCGCCTCAGCGTAATAGGCGAAGGCGTTGGTCACCGGGCTGAACTCGCCGTAGTAATTGGCCAGGTTGTTCCAGACGGCAGGATTCTTGGGGTCCAACTGTTTGGAGTTTTCGTATTGCGCCACA
>JAJXXI010000107.1 GCA_021781185.1 bacterium | reverse complement strand
TGGCGCCGACGCCCAAACCGGCGTTCATCGCGGTCGCGCCAGCCGTTGAAACACCGGTCCCCGCCACACCAGCCGCCGAGGGTGAGGCGGTCGCCGAACCAGCCAAGCCCGCCGAGCCGCCCCCCCACCAAGCCACGCCGGAACAGACGGCGATCCTGGTGGACCTGCACTGGCTGATCCATCAGGGTCACGTGCTGGAATTCGCCGATGGCCGCATGGAAACCGCCAAAAAACCCGCGCCCAAGCCGGTGAAACAGGAGAAGAAAGCCGCTGCGACGGAAAAACCGGCGACGGAAGCCGAAGCGGTGGCGACCACGGAAACAGTCACGCCGGCGGAAATCGCCGTTTCCACCGAAGCCACTCCCGCACCTGCGGCGGAAGTTCCCGCGCCGATCGAAGCCGCACCGGCACCGGTGGCAGAAGCGACGACCGCTGCAAAAAATCCGCCGGCCGCCTGATTCACACTTAAGCCTTACCGCCCGGTGCGTTGCCTGCAACGCACCGGGTTTTTGTTTGCGTCCGTTGCCCGCAGAAAATTCCCGGCTTCCCTTGAGCCGCGAAATTGCTACTCTTTTGCATGGCTTTTAGCAAATTAGGTCTTTCAGAAAAGGTTCTCGAAGGCGTCAAGGCGATGGGATATGTGGATCCCACGCCCATCCAGCTCCGTGCAATCCCGCTCGTCCTCTCCGGCCGCGATGTCATCGGCAGCGCCCAGACCGGCACCGGCAAGACGGCGGCGTTCGCCCTGCCCATCCTGTCCAAGCTCGGCGGTCACCAGCCCGGCGGCCCGCGCGTGCTCATCCTCGAACCCACGCGCGAACTTGCCGCGCAGGTCGAGACCGCCTTCCGCGATTACGCGCGGTTTCTGGACCTGAAGATCACTGTCGTCTTCGGCGGCGTGGGCTACGGCAGGCAGAACGATGAATTGAAGGCCGGAACCGACATCGTCGTCGCCACGCCCGGCCGCCTGCTGGATCATCTTGAGCAGGGCACGGTAAAGCTGGACAGGGTGGAATTCCTCGTGCTCGACGAGGCCGACCGGATGCTCGACATGGGCTTCCTGCCCGACGTGCGCCGGCTCGTGGAAAAATGCCCGCGGAAACGCCACAGCGCGTTGTTCTCCGCCACCATTCCGCCGCAGATCGAAACGCTCATCCAATGGGCGATGCATAATCCGGAAACGATAGAGATCGGTGCGCGCCGCACGCCCGCGGAAACGGTAAAGCATGTCATCTATCCCGTTTCCGACATGCAGAAGACCGACCTCCTGCTCGAACTGCTGAACCGGGTGAACTATGATTCCGTCATCGTTTTCTGCCGCACCAAGCACGGGGCCGACCGCGTGGCCACCACGCTCAAGCGCGCGAATCATGCCGTGGCCGTGCTGCATTCCAACCGCACGCAAAAGGAGCGCGAACAGGCGCTGCAAGGTTTTCGCGATGGACGGTTTGAAGTGCTCGTCGCCACGGACATCGCCGCGCGCGGGCTGGACATTGCGGACGTCAGCCATGTGGTGAACTACGACGTGCCGCAGCACCCGGAAGATTACATCCACCGCATCGGCCGCACCGGTCGTGCCGAGGCGAGCGGCGACGCCTTCACCATCATGATCGCCGAGGATGCGCCGCACGTTTTCGCCATCGAACGCTTCATCAGCCAGAAGATCCCGCGCGTGAAGCTGGAGAATTTCAACTACCGCTACACGGCGCTGTTTGAGGAAGCCAAATCCGGCGCGACGTCCGGCGGATTCCCGGGCAAGGTGCGCGGCGGCCGCGTCCACGGCGGTTACCACTTCGCACCCGGCGGACGGCGGCGGTAATTTTCAGCCGAAGCTCACGGAGCGGTGTGGATGGCAAGGCGGCATTTATCACATCGTCCAATTTGGAGAACCCGACGACCTTGATCATGGCGCGGTGGTTCAGGCCGCCGGATCGCGGGTGCGCGTTGCCGGTTTCAGCTCCAGTTCGCGCCGGCTGTGGCGGGATTTCAACTCCGCAATGGCGGCGATGATTTGGCCGGCATCCATTTCATGCACTTCGATCCCGCGCCCGATGGCGTTGAGCAACGTCACCGTCAGTTCGCCCCCGATCTGTTCGCGGAATTCTTCAAGGCCGGGCAAAATGGCCGGCTGGCCGGATTCGCCGGCGTCGAGCAGATGCCGGGCGAATAATCGAAACCCCAGCTTTTCCAGCAGCCCGAGAATGCGTTCGGCATCGCCGGCCGGCAGCAGGCCGGTCTTGCGGGAGTAAACTACATCCAGCGCAATGCCAACGGCCACGGCCTGGCCATGCGTGATCCATTTGAAATCATTCAGTTGTTCCAGCTTGTGCGCGGCCCAGTGGCCAAAATCCAGCGGCCGGGCAGAACCGGTTTCAAACGGATCGCCACCCCGCGCAATGTGGTCAAGGTGCAGCCGGGCGCAGCGCTGGATGGCGCGCTTCATCGCCGCCGGCTCAAACGCGGCGAGCTTGTCCGCGTTTCGCTCCAGGTCCCCGAAAAATTTTCCGTCCCGGATGCAGGCCACTTTCACGGCTTCAACGTAGCCGTCGCGCTTGTGCTCCGGGGTGAGCGTGGCGAGAAAGTGGAAGTCGTTGATGACGGCGAACGGCGGCGCAAAGGTGCCGATGAAATTCTTCTGACCGAAGGCGTTCAGCCCGTTTTTCACGCCGACGCCGGAATCCGCCTGGCTCAGCGTGGTCGTGGGAATGCGGACCAACCGCACGCCGCGA
>JAJXXI010000588.1 GCA_021781185.1 bacterium | reverse complement strand
ATGATGCCGCGCTCCGCCGCTTCGAGAGCCAACTGCTGGTGCGCTGGAGAATTCACCTTGTCCGCCTCCGGATGCATTGGGCCATCCAGCAAACCGACGCGGATAACGGTGCGCAGAATCCGATGGACGGAATCGTCCACCGCCGCCAGCGTCACCGTGCCGTTCGCCAGCGCGGTCTTGAGGTTGGGCACGCTCATGTGTTCGCCGGTGGGCATTTCCAGATCGTTGCCGGCCTGCACCACGGCGGTTTCATGCACGCCACCCCAGTCGGACATGACCAGCCCGTCGAAGCCCCATTCCTTTTTCAAAATTTCCGTCAGCAAATATGGATTGGCGCTGGCATGGCGGCCGTTGACCTGGTTGTAAGAACTCATCACCGACCAGACCCCGCCCTCGCGCACACCCGCCTCGAATGCCGGCAGATAGATTTCCCGCAACGCCCGCTCGCTGACGACCGCGTTGACGTCCATTCGGTCCGTTTCCTGATTGTTGCAGTCGAAATGCTTGATGCACGCAGACACGCCGGTGCTTTGCAGCCCTTTGATGTAAGCCACGTCGAGCCGCGCGGTGAGAAAGGGATCTTCGCTGAGATATTCCGCGTTGCGTCCGCCCAGCGGAGAGCGGTGAATGTTCACGGCCGGACCGAGCAGAATTTGAACGCCGGAACCTTTATTGCGCGCCTCCTCGCCAATGGCCTGCCCGACGTGCCACATTAAATTGGTGTCCCAGGTCGAAGCCATCACCACTCCGGCAGGAAATGCGGTGGCCGGACCCAGGGTGCTGTCCTGCCCGCCGCGCACGCCCTGGCCCGCATCCGCCATCGCCATCGCCGGCACGCCGAGCCGGGGAATGGGCTGCGTGGTGAAGCCAGTGCCGCCCAGCAGCGATAGCTTTTCGTCCAGCGTCAGCCGGCCAAACAAATCCTCCACCCGCTGCTCCAGCGGAGCCGCCGCGTCTTTATACAGCGGCAATTCGCCGCCGCAAACAGCGCCGCGAACCATCAGGGTGGATAACATCAAGAGAAGCAGGCGGTGGTTTTTTGTCATGGAAAACATCATTATGCTTTGCTGTCTGACGGAAAACAAATCATTGTTTTTTCGACGCCGGATTGGCGAACACCAGGGCCATGATGGAATGTGCCGGGCTCACGGTCGGAGCCGCTTCCCCCGCAAGCCAGAGGCGAAAGGGTTGTTCTTTGTCCGAAGTATTCAGCACCACCACGGCAATGCGGCCGTCCGGATTGAGAAATGCCGTGGTGGCACCGGCTCAACTTCCTATCCCCGCACCGCCAAGTGACCCGCAAAATCACCGATGTTTACTGGGTTTCTAAACCAGACAGCAGTGGCAGGCATGTATTCTACGGTCTGAAAGCGCGGCGACTAAAAATTCAAAAAGCCGCTGAATTACTCCAGCGGCTTTTATGTTTCGATCGGAAATCGTCATTCCGAAATTGTAAATATCAATACGATGCTTGCGCGCCTTTGATGTTGGCCTTCTTCATCCACGGCATGAGTGCGCGGAGTTTGGCACCGGTCTTCTCGATCGGATGATTTTCACCCTTCTTGAGCAGCGCATTGTAGCGTTTGTAGCCGCCTTCGTATTCCTTGACCCAATCCTTGGCAAACTTGCCGGACTGGATGTCCTTGAGCGCGGCTTTCATGCGTTTCTTCACGCTGGCATCAATGATCTTCGGGCCGACGCTCACGTCACCCCACTTCGCGGTTTCGGAAATGGAGAAGCGCATGCCGCTAATGCCGGCTTCGTTCATCAGGTCGGCGATGAGCTTGAGTTCATGCAGACATTCAAAGTAGGCCATCTCGGGCGCATAACCGGCCTCGACGAGCGTTTCAAATCCGGCCTGGACGAGCGCGCTCGCGCCGCCGCAGAGAACGGTCTGCTCGCCGAACAAATCGGTTTCGGTCTCTTCCTTGAAGTTCGTTTCAATGACGCCGGCGCGGGTGCCGCCAATGCCCTTGGCCCAGGCGAGCGCGATCTTCTTCGCGTCCTTGCCGGGGTTTTGGTAGATGGCGATGAGCGAGGGAACGCCCTTGCCTTCGACGTATTGGCGGCGGACGGTATGGCCCGGACCTTTCGGCGCGACCATGATGATGTTCACGTTTTTCGGCGGAACGATGGTCTTGAAATGGATGGAGAAACCGTGTGTGAACACGAGCGTTTTGCCCTTGGTCAGGTTCGGCTCGATGTCCTTCTTGTAGCACGCGCCTTGCTTGGTATCGGGCAAGGCGACCATGATGACGTCGGCCTGCTTCACGGCTTCGGCGGTAGTGACGACCTTGAAACCTTTTTCCTTCGCGACCGGGATGGACTTGCTGCCTTCGTAAAGGCCGATGATGACCTTGAGGCCGCTGTCCTTGAGGTTGAGCGCGTGGGCGTGGCCTTGCGAGCCGAAGCCGAGCACGGCGAGGGTTTTGTTTTTCAACACGCCGAGATCGGCGTCTTTGTCAGTATAGACTTTTGCCATAAATTCTTATTGAAACGAGCGGGGAGGCTAACAATGCGGAGGAATGCGGTCAATTTGCAAATTCACCGCGCCACCAACCATTCTAATTCTTTAGACGCTGACGCCAATGGGGAGCGGCTCTTTCTGCGAATGCCATTCGGCGGGGATGCCATCTGCCCCGACCGAAAGTGCCACAATGCCGCCAACTATGGCTGCGTTCGTATCACAATCTCCTCCTGCTAAAATTGTTTGTTTCAAGGCGTTGACA
>JAJXXI010000043.1 GCA_021781185.1 bacterium | reverse complement strand
TCCCGCTGCCGCGCGCGACTGCGCTTCGCATCCGCTGCGCTCCGCGCGGCCTCGCCCCGCTCAAAAAAATCCCAAACCGTGCTTGACTCAATTGCCCTCATAGGAGGGGGAGATTCTTTTTCATACGCTCACGGCCATTAAAATCCATGACTTGGACGAATGCCAATGCTAATTGTTCAATCTGCCACTCAACAAAAAAGGCGCCCGTCGGGCGCCTCTGAAATTGCCATGGAGCCATTAAACGGCCGCTTCGCCAACTTGGAAACGGACAAAACGGCGGATGGTGATTTCATCCCCCAGTTGCTTGCCGATCTGGGCGACGTGCTCCTTGACGCTCACCTCGGAATTACGCTTCACGAATCCTTGGTCCACCAGGCAGTAGGTCTGAAAGAATTTGTCAATGACGCCCTGAAGAATTTTCTCCATGGCGGCGGCGGGCTTGCCTTTCAGGCGATCGGACTGCGCCGCGATCTCACGCTCCTTGGCGATGACTTCCGGGGCGACCTGTTCGCGGGAAACGGCTTGCGGAAAACCAGCCGCGATTTGCAGCGTGATGTCCCGCACAAGCTGCTTGAATTCGTCCTTGCCCGTGGTCTCGGGTTTACCGGCACCAACTTCCACCAGCACGCCCACCTTGGCACCGGTATGAATATAGGCGGCCACGAGGCCGTTGCCGGAAACATCCAGGCGCGCGTTGCGCGTGATCTTGATGTTTTCGCCCATTTTGCCGACGGCGGCTTCGCGGTCGGCCTCCAGATTGGCGTCTGAATTGGCGGCGATCTTCTTGGCCATTTCGTCCGCAAAAGCGCGAAAGTCTTCATTGCGGGCCACAAAGTCAGTTTCACAGTTCACTTCCACCAGCACGCCAGACTTGCCGCCGGGCGTGATGAACTGGGCAATGACGCCTTCACGCGCTTCCCGCGTCGCCTTCTTGGCGGCACTAGCCGCGCCGGACTTGCGGAGCAAATCCACGGCGGCATTAATGTCGCCCTGCGACGCAACCAGCGCCTTTTTGCACTCCATCATGCCAACTCCGGTCATTTCCCGGAGTTTGCCCACATTTGCAGCAGTAATTTCAGCCATATCAAAAAGTTGAGAATCGTTGATTAAGATTAAAGGCAGAACGCGGGAATCTCCCCGGGGTCCACCACAGATTTTACGCAGCAACGGCGGGAGCGGCAGCTTCGGCACCAGCCGGAGCCGGAGCGGCTTCCTCGTTCACGCGGCGGGATTTCTTGGATTCAAACTCCGCGCGCGCCTGGGTGATGGCCTGGGACACGGCACCGAGCAGCAGCCGAACGGAACGGATCGCGTCGTCATTCGCGGCAATCGGATATGCGGCGTCATCGGGATCGCAGTTCGTGTCCACGAGGGCGACAACCGGGATGTTGAGCTTCTTGGCTTCGGCCACGGCATTGTGCTCGCGCTTAACGTCCACGACAAACAACGCACCGGGCATCTTGTCCAGTTCACGAAGACCGTCGAAATACTTGTGCAGACGAGCCCCTTCACGTCGAATGACGGCCTGCTCCTGTTTGACGTAATCGTTGATGGAACCATCCACATCCATCTTTTCAATCTCCTTGAGACGTTTGATGGAGGTCTTGACGGTGGTGAAGTTGGTCAGCGTGCCGCCGAGCCAGCGCTCGGTGACAAACATCTGGCCGGTTTCCTTGGCCGTTTCCTTGACGCATTGCTGCGCCTGCTTCTTGGTGCCGACGAACAAAATTTTCCCGCCTTTGCGGACGGTGGTGGAGATGAAGTCGAGGGCCGCCTGCAACTGGGCCTCGGTCTTGCTCAAATCAATGATGTGAATGCCGTTGCGGGCATCAAAAATGAACGGCTTCATCTTGGGGTTCCAACGCTTGGTTTGATGTCCAAAATGGACGCCGGCATCCAACAGTTCTTTTACTCCGATAGTGCTCACAATTTTCCTTTGGTTAAAACTCCGGTTTTCCGAAGCATCCCGCGGAACACGAGATTATGGTTTGGTGTTGTTATGGCCGTCCGCCTTCACGCGAAGACGGATTTGAGGCCGTTTTCCCCGCCCGAAAACGGGGAGTCGTCAGAATAACAGGGAACGGCTGCGTGACAACTGTATTTTTCGCCAAAACCGGCTGGGTGTATCTTGACACGGTCCTTGACTGGCCGCAGCCTTGATAGTGGCACAGGCATCCTGCCAGTGAATTGCGTCCGCGTGGCCTGGCTGGCTGAAACCCACAGGCAGGATGCCTGTGCCACTACTACACTTCCGTCTGACGCCGGAACCGTTGCATCCCGAACTTAAGGACCGTGTCCCGATGCGCCCAACCGGCTGGTCCTATAACACAAATTCCAGCTCCTGCCGGTGCGGGATAAGACCGCGCTCAAACGCCTGGCCGAGGAAGCGGTGGATGGATTCCCTGCCCTTTTCGCCATAGTCCAGCGTCCAGTGATTCACATACATCCCCACAAATTTGTCCGCGAGGTCGCGACCCATGTCCCGGGCGTATTGCAGCGCGTGCAGCACCGCTTCAGGCCGATGATCCAGACTGTATTGAATACTCTCCGTCAGCGTGTCGGAAATCAGTTTGCGTGTCGCAAGATCGAATTTCTTGTGGATGACATTGCCGCCGAGCGGCAGCGGCAGGTCGTCATTTTCCCGACCCCACCAAACGCCTAGGTCCTCGCAAACCACAAGTCCCTCGTTTTGGTAGGTCAACTGCCCTTCGTGGATAATGAGGCCAACC
>JAJXXI010000565.1 GCA_021781185.1 bacterium | reverse complement strand
GGAACCGCCACAAGCTCAGGCCGGCGGCAAGCACTACCGTGCCGTGGATTTTCTCATCGACCAGCCGGCCGGCGGAATGGCGACGGAGAACTTGTTGCAGCACGAACAGCGTCAGCAGCGCGAGCAGATTCAGCCGGGAGATGTCCATCGCGAAATCATCGCGCCACCAGAGCGTGGCGAGTGACGCTGCGAGGTAAACCGCCGTCGCCAGAAGCGCCTCGCGGTTGCGCCGCCAGACGGCCAGCGCAAAAACAGCCACGGTGACAAGCATGAATGCCCAGACGCGGTCTGGCTCCGGCACATATTCGCCGGTCCAGAGCAGCGACATCGCCAGCGCCAGCCAGCGATAGATCAGCGCCACTTGTAGCAACGGCGCGCGCACCGTGGTCCCGCTTTCCGGCTTGCGGGTGAACCAGACGACGGCGGCGAAGGACAGCATTCCGAACACGGCCAGCGGAGCGAGCGGGAAATACCATTCCGGTTTTTCGTGGACCAGTTCCTGTAGAAATTCCCACGCGCTGATGGCGAGGAAAATTTGCCCGCAAATCGCCAGCGCCCAGGCGCGGGTGGCAATTCCGTAAATCGTGGCCACCACCGCCAGCAGGCTGGTGAGCACTAGCCAAGTTGGCGCCTCGACGAGCGGGTGCAGCCAGAGGACCACCACCCCGACGGCGGCGAGTGCAAAGACCGTTGAATAGCCGGCCTGAATCGCTCCGCTCAAGGTCACGCGCTTCTGCCACGCCCACCAGTGGCTGAGGCCAATGGTGACGACGATCAGCCCCAGCGGATTCCACCACGGCGGCGTGACGGTCAGGAAATGGAACAGCCACGCAATTTGGGCGAGCACGAGGAATAATTGACCGAGCAAAGTGACTTCGCGAATGCGCAGGAGGTAAATTGAAAATGTCAGCGCCACGGCCCCGCCGGCGAGTGCGAGCGGCAATTGGCCGGCAGTAGTGTTGAACCACGTGATTCCCAGCCAACTGGCGAAGGCGAGCAGTGTGAATGCCGACGGTTCCGCGCGGAGCACCGGCGCGGGATTTTCGCCGGTGACACGGTGTGACCAGAACGCGTTGAAAATCATCAGCGCACCCAAAGCCGCGCCGGTCCAGAGACCGATGGAATCAAATGGCTTCAAGTTCGCAACGCACCAGCCGGTGGCCAGCAGGGCGGCAGCGTGGGCGAAAAACTTCAGGACCGCACTTGGGCGCTGAGTGCCGAGCACGAACAGCACCACGCTTTCCACGCCCAGCACGAGCGCGAGTTGCAAGCCGGCGAACTTGGAAACCAGGCCGAGCGTGACGAGCAGCAGGCCCTGCGTGAGATAGGCAGTTTTAGCCAGCGGTTCGTCCGGCAGCATTTTTCTGGCGAGGCCGGCGAGCGCGAGCAGGACGGTGCCGTAGCCGAGGCAGACCCTCCAGAATCCGCCGGAGTGAACTTGCAGCATTGTCAGGATGAACAGGGCGAAAAAGGCACCGTTGTTCAGCGTGAGAAACGCCGCGCGATTCTGGCCGGAAAGCTTTTCACAGCGGGACAAAAAGCTTGCCGCCGTGAACACCAGCCAATAGGCGGCGAGAAAGGCGACGCCGACATTAAGCCCCTCACCGGGCGTGGCCCAGTGCCAGCCGTTGTCGTGAAGAAACCGCCAAAACGCGTAGCCGGCGTAGCTCGTTGCCAGACCGGCGAACGAGAGGCTGACCCAGCGGTTCCGGATGAGGAACACCACGGCGGCAATGGTCAGCACGAGGTTTGACCAGAGCGTGAAATCGCCGGCGCGGGTGATGACCGAACTGTAAAACGCCAGGCCGACGGCGAACAATGCCATGACCTCGGATTTGCGCCGGTCGGCGATCCACGCAATGACGCCCGCCCAGACCAGCAGCAGCGTGCCATCCACCACCGCGCTGGCGATGACGCGCAGCGGCGGGATGTGATGCGCGGCATAGGTCGTGAAATACACCGCGGCGAGACCGCCGGCAAAAAGCACCTGCGCGTAGTTTTTCAGCGACGCCTTCACGTTGCGCCGCTGCCACCATGCGCCCGCGCCGAGCAGGAGTCCGCTGGCGAGGTAGAGCAGGGAAATTTTCCCACCGGGCCCGAGTTTGCCGATGATGTGGTGGTAGGCGTAATTGCCGAAGAACGCGAGGCTGGTCAGCAGCATCACGACGCCCACGCGCACCAGCCAGAACGTGCCCAGCCGCATTTCAAACGAGGTTCTTTCCGGAGCCGGGGCCGGTGCACTTTCACTTTCAGTTTCAGCAATTGCCGGGATCCGGGGCGATGCGAGCACCGGCTCAGGTTCAGGTTTTGCGGCGGGAATGATTTCCGGCGGCAACGGGACGATTGGCGGCGGCGGGACGATGGGTGGAATCGGGAAAACTGATTCCCGGGTGGTGTTTGACGGGCGAAGCCCTTGGGTGACTTCGCGGTTGACTGGAGGTGGTGTCGCCGGCGCGAATATTTCGCCGGCTTCGCGGGAGGATTTCGGGGGCGTCCGCGAAGTTTTCAGCAGCGAAATTTCCTGCTGCAAGCCGTCCACACGCCGGGTGAGTTCCTCAATGCGGTTGCGGGCGGAGATGGCGCGGATCACCAGCCACACCGTGAGCGCAAGCGGCACGCCGAGTATGAGAATTACCAGCAATTCCATGACCGGATTCTTTCTGATGCTCCGCCCGGATCAGACCGGCGGGGTTTTGACCATTCGTCATTCACGCCGCCAGTCTGCCAGCAGCC
>JAJXXI010000660.1 GCA_021781185.1 bacterium | reverse complement strand
CAGGCGGCCGACAATCTGGAAGCGATGGCTGCGGATTGCCTGGCGCATCACTGCCGGGTCTTGCTGCTGCTCACCTGGCCGCCCGGCCCGCCAGAATGGCGGCGGCTCCCGGTCTGGAACCAGCAGGTTCCCGAAGCGGTGACCCGCCTGAACTTCCGCCTCAAAGCCTTTGGCGCAACCCATCAAAATGCCGTGGTCGTGGATTTGCTGGCCGAAGGCGGCCGTCAACCGACCCCGGCCGATTTCAAGGATGCCCTGCATTTTCGGCCGGAATTCTATCAACACCTGACCCCACCGCTGCTGCGCCGGCTGCAAAAGCTGGAGCCTGCTCCTTGAGTGGCAGGCGCACGCTGAATTCCCCGACGACCATCGCGAAGAGGAAGTAGTCTTGAGAGTGTGCGGACATGTCCGCGCTGATGGCATCGGCCCATCAAGGTTTATCCGACAGCCGGTATTCCACAAGTTTTCCAGTGAATGGAGCGGCAAAAGCCCAGGCATGAGGAGCGGCAAATTGTATTGAAGAAACCGCCATGTCCCGGCTGGTTTTACCCTCAAGCCAGTTGCGCGTTTCGGGTTTGGATTCCACCCGCCGATTCACCAACACGCCCGTTTTCAGGATGGGCAGAATCGCCCGAAAACTTGCGGAGGAGCCATCCTGATAATTGAAGGTCACGGTCAGTGGATCGGGCGAATAGGCTGCGGCCATGATCCGCCCCGGAAACGAACGGTTCACTTGGAGCGTTAAATAAACCAGGTTGGTCGTTGGCGGCAGGAGAAGCGTTTGCCCGAGGGCAAGACGGATTTCATTGGTGGCAACGGGAACCATCTGACGACAATGCACGTCATGCTTCAGCAAAAAGACCTTGCCAGGTTTGAGTTTTTGAGTCATCCCGGCTTTCAGGGGGATGTTGCATTCCGAGACAAAATCATAATTTTCCAGTAGTGCCCGCTTGGTCTGCGATTCGTCCCAGGCGGCCGGCCGGTCATCAATGGTGATCATTTGAGCGCAGACATAAAGCATGAAGGCGGGGGCGTTCGTTGACGCCAAAAAGCGGGCGTTCAAATGGTCCAACCACGGAGTATAAGCTGAATAGGATTGGGGGACTGGGCGCTGGTGGTAGTTCAAGCCATTAAGAACCGCCACCGATATTTCAAACGGCATCACATCCACCGTGGCGTCGCCAATGCTGGAAAGCATGTCACTTGGAAGAACCGATTCAGGATAATGTGCCTGTAAGCGATCCCGCAACTGATCTGCGGTTTCGTGCCAGGGGGCGGCAACCGCCTCTTGAAAATAGCGCACCGGAAGAATTTCAGGCAGAACCGGCCGGCCAAAAAATTCCGTCTTCGTCGGCAACAGGGACACCAGCGGAGGCAGCAGGCTTAACCACAAAAGGATTCGCACGGATCTTGCACCCCGCCAGCCGGTTTCCCAAACAGCCAGCAGCAACGGCAACGCCATGAAAAACGAGAGGCTATGAACGGAATCTGCCCGCACAAAAGCGTTTTTGAACAGGAGGAGGGCGGCACCCCCAATCAGCGGCAGGAGCATGGCCTGTTGCCGCCAGGTGAGTCGGCCCCGGCCACAGCCGGCAATGAGCGCCATGGCCAGCAGTAACAGGGAGGCGTTTCCAAACTGGAACAGGATTTTTTTGGTCAGCGTGAGACTCACATACATCGCCTCATTGTAGCCGGCAATTGATTCCACGCCGGAACGCAGGTAGCCGGGGAGATTTACGTGACATATCAGGGCAAACAGACCGACCAGCGCGGGGAAGCCCAGCACCAGCAGGGCGCCTTGAACCCTGCGTTGGCGCTGGAATACCAACAGGCCGGTGCCATACGCCGGAATCAGAAACACCATGATCAGACCGTAGTTCACCTTCCCCAGGAAAAGCACCAAGGTGCCGATGAACGCACCCATTACTGCCAGAACATCGCCCCGGTCAAAAATGCGCCATAGCCAGTAGCACAGGAGGGTAAACAGAACTGCCGGGGAACTGGCCAGGAGACAATATTTTGTCACCCATGCCACCGCGATAAACAAAAAAACATCCGCCGGTGACGGACGAGGGGACAACCAGGCCCGATAGAGGGTCAACAGGCTACCTAAAACAAAAAGATCGTAGAGCAGCAAAACCACCTTGTTGACGGCGGCATGAAACAGCAGGTAGCCCCATGGACCATAGGTGAATACTAACTCGCGGCCGAAGACCTCCTTTTTGATCACCGCCAGTTGCAATGCAAGCTGCCACGAAGGATCCAACCCCATCTCGGGAGGCGTTGCAAATTGGCCTGGCAACGACAGACACACGGCAATTATCAGCAGCACGAATCTGGCCGGTCGCGATTCAAGTCCGTGGCGAAGGCATGCTGTAAACGTGACACGCTTATCCGCAGGCGGTATTGGGGAGGAAGGAGTCACTTCGCTCTCAGACGGTCCCGTCATGGTTCATTGGCTTCAGCACCAACCGGTTCCCGACAGACAAAAAAACGCCGAACGGCGTTTCAATTGGCAGGCCATTTGGCTGGGCAAAATAAAAATCAGTGCTAAAGGTCACACCCTGATTTTAGGCTTTCAGAAAATGGGCGACAAGCCCGGAACGCGTGAGGTTCAAAGCCGCCTTCATCCGCCAGCGGATAAAATTGATCGTTTGGTCAAAGGCTGACGCAAATTATCGGCCGTCAAAACCGTTTTTGCTTTTAAGCTGTGCGCCTTCGGTGCATTTTGCA
>JAJXXI010000153.1 GCA_021781185.1 bacterium | reverse complement strand
CCTTGGTCGTGTCAATGGTCGTGGTTGGCAATGGTGGCGGCGTCCCGTCGGTGCCGTTGTCGAGATTGGATACGGTGAACGTGTAGCCCGTGGTGCCAAACACAAATTTGTCAATTTCCAGCCCAGCCTCACGTCCGCCGATCTGAAACGTTTGCGTCAAAGCGCTCCCAGACACGGTGAACTTGACCGGAGCCGAACTGCCGCTGCCCCCGGCATTGTATTGCGACAAGTTAATCCATTTCCACATTCCGCTCCCCAGCGTTCCGCCACCGGCAACCCCGTCTGTGGCGTTACTGTAACCCACGCCAGCCAGGCCATTCACTAGAATCCAATTTGCACTATTGGTCGGATTCTGGGTTCCAAATCCATTTCCGTAAAAAAAACTGTCGCTGTTGTAACCATTCGGTCCTACCAGAACATGCGCGTAGAGATCATACGTGGCATTCGTCGGAAACGTCACCGCATAGGTGACCACGCGGGTGGCATTGGACGGACTGTTTCCGGACTGGCCGGTGATGACGGTGATGTAAGCCGGACTGGTGGCATTGCTCACCGCCCAGTTTGAACCCAAGGCGCCAGACTCGGCTTCAATAGTCACGGAAGCGCCGCAAACACACTGCATCGCTCCCGTTAAAATGGCCGCCCCCAAAACCCATGAATGTTTTAACGTCATCTGTTTTCTCTTTCGTGGATCATTGTTTTAAACGATAGAATGCGGCTGAATTTGAATTGGTAACCGTCACCACGTTCCAACCGTTGGTGGAAACCACCGGATCGGAAGATTGCGACCAAACGACTGGAGGCGAAAGATTGGTGGTTTTTTCCAACAAATATCCAATTGCGTCGGCCGGCCATGAAACTTGGAACTGTCCGCCAATCACCGGTGTAACTTGAAGCGAAGGCAAGGGGGCGAGGCTTAACGCCACTGTTGCCGTCCCGGAATTGTCTGGCGACACATTCAACGTGAACAAATGCGTCGTCGTATCGTAAGTCAGCCCGTTGGTAACGCCAGCCGCCGCGAGCACATAAGGGTTTTTAGGTGCGTAGCCACTCAACGTCACATTCGTTTCCCCTGCGGCAAAGGCAACAGTCGCTCGTAGCACCCCCGTATCGGTAAACTCAGCGATGCGCTTTTTACCGCGCGTGACAAACTTGTTTGTGTCACCCAAAAACGCGATGCCCGACGAGCCGATTGGAACCGCGATGAAATAACTCCCGCCATTGGTGTCATTCGGCATCGTAGTAGTAAAGTTAAACGTGCTGCCAGCGCTCACCACCATTCCCGTGGCGGCGAAATAGTCATAAACGTAGGCGTTGTTGGTGATGCCAAAGTCAGCCGGCTTGAAACTGCCGCTGAGTTTGCTGGCATCTTCACCGAAGGCAAACACGTAGAGCGCCAGGGAATTGGTGTGATCCGTGAAGCCCGTCGCAATAAAGGGTTGGCCCAATCCAAGAGCGTCGTTGACATAGGTGTCCTCGGTGGGAACCAGCGGCTCATCCGGTTTGACGATGACGCCGTCGGAACGGGCAGATTGTTTCAGATTTGCGGCATCAACCGCGTTCAGTGCATCACCGGGACCGACCGGGCCGCACGAAAGTGTGGCGAGCAATAAATTACGCGTTTCAGAGCTCATGAACACATCGCACCACGGCCAGACACCCAGTGCATGCACAATCCGCGAACCAAATAGAAATGCCTTCCAACGATTTGAATTGAAACGGTCATAACTGTCGCGCACGGTCATCAAGTTGTTGTAAAGCGAGCCTTGCATGAAGGTCCGGCCCTGATTCATGCAATATTGCAGGTTGATTCCGTTCGCCGCTGCGGCGGCCTGCATGTTGCCCAGATAAGCTGATCCTCCGTCGGTCAGACTCATCGCTGGGGTGCCATTAACACTCAACCAGTCCTGCTCAAACGTGACGACGCCGCAACTTTTCAGATAAGCCATGCGATTGGTCCAGTAGCGCATATCGGTGATCACGTTGGCAGACATGGTGTAATTCGTCCGATACGGGCTGCTGGCATCAATCCAGCGTGAGTGGGTGATCAACGGCAGACCAAGTCGCTGCTGGAAGTCGGCCAGTCCAGTGGGAAACAGCGTCGGATCCGGCTCGTAGAGGTAAATGCCGCCGGAAGAATTCCAGGTTGCGTTGCTCCCCTTCTGATACCACCAACTATCCAGTTGCACATAACCCAGCGGAACACCTTTGCTGGCATATTCATCCCTGATCGCAATCAAGGTGTTTTGAATCCCCAGCGGTTGATTAATGTTGTAGTAATAGGTTGCGCCGTTGTCAGTCCAATAGCCCAGTTTGTCCAGTTCCACTGCCGCGTCGTTGGCTGGTGGCGTTTTGCCGGCAAGAGCCATCAACGCATTGCCCCAGGTCGTGTAGCATTGATCAATGCCATTTTGCGCCGTCAGAATGCTGCGGTGCGTGAAGCCTGACGGAAGTTGTGTGATGGCGGAATTGATACCGCACGAAATGGATGAAGTGTTCTTCATCACCGTGCTGGCGACCATGTAGTTGGTCGCGGCGGAAAGGATGAAAGTGTCATGGTTTGTATTAAAAAAAATCCCCGGGCTGTCGTCGTGAAGGTTTTTAAAAGTATATTCCGCAAAGGCGTTCTCCCCAAAGGTCAAGTGACTTGACGTTTGGGGGTAAGAGACCCATTGCGGAAAAGCCAGGTCGTTTATGCCGGCAGCCAATGTAGTGTCATTGAAGATTATCACCGGT
>JAJXXI010000331.1 GCA_021781185.1 bacterium | reverse complement strand
GCCTCGTTCATGATGGTTTTCTTCGGTCACCTCGATGCCAGGCGCGGCTGGACGAAACAACTGCACCTCGGCGCGCTGCGCAACAACAACATCCGCCTCCTCACCAAGCTTGGACCGGACACCGGCTTCGATTCCATCGGCGATTTCCCGCAGGCCGAAGCCCTCGCGGCGTATCTGAACAAGCTGGATTCGGACAACCTGCTGCCAAAAACGATCATTTACAATCTGAACCCGGCGGACAATTACATGTTCGCCACGATGATTGGAAATTTCCAGGACGGCACGATTCCGGGCAAAATCCAATACGGCTCCGGCTGGTGGTTTCTGGATCAGAAGGAAGGCATGGAATGGCAGATCAACGCGCTGTCGAATCTCGGACTGCTCTCGCGGTTCGTCGGCATGATCACCGATTCGCGCTCGTTCATGAGCTATCCGCGCCACGAGTATTTCCGTCGGACGCTCTGCAATTTGATCGGCCGCGACATCAAGAACGGGCTGATTCCCGACGACGAAGATCTGGTGGGCCCGATGATCAGAAACATCTGCTATACGAATGCGAAAAATTACATGGCGTTTCCCGTCGTGGATGCAGCCCCGAAAAAATCGCGCTAAGACGGATTCCGTCGGATCACGCTGAAAAATCTGCCAACCTGAAAGGGGCGCAAAATCCTTGCCGTCAAATTGACGGTCGCGGATTTTCTTTTCCAACGGCTGGCAACGGGATTTCACCGTGGTTCGCGTGGGGTGTGGGGCTGGGATCCACAACCTTTTGCCGGGATTTCACTCCGCTGCTATACTTTGGCCACGAATGAAAACCCACCGGGTGCCGCCTCCCGCACGGAAGCGCGATTGAGACTGGCCGGGATGGTGATTCTCGTGCTGGGTCTGACGGCTGCGGGGATCGTTTACTGGCTGGGAACCCATTCAGCCGCCTTGGCGGACGATCCATCCATGCAGGGATTCAACAAGTCCGAGAAACGGCAGATGGCCTTGCTTTACGACAAACAAGGAGCCTTGATCGAGGACCTGGCCAACGGACTGAAACAGCCCGGCACCCGGGCTTTTCTCATTGCCAGCGGAGCTGTCATTCTGACCCCGGCTGTTTCTACTTCGCCCGGCCGACCGCATCACGACGTGGATCCCGGTGTTGAAACTTGAAACCGGACCAGTCCCGGGCAAATAATTGGCTGTCCATTGAACGGCGAACGGTTCAACATTAGAGCGTCATGAAAAAAATATTGTGCGTTTTTTGCATGCTGACGGCGCTGATTGCGCGGGGCCAGACGGTCGGAACGGAAGCGAACCATGCGGCAAGCCCAACCGCCGCGAATCAGGAAAAAGCCGCGCCTGTGGATTTGACGGCGGACTTGGACCGGGTTACCGCCGATTTGAAACAGAAGTTCGACTCCGGGCAGACTTCGGCCGCCGATCTGGACGAAAACCTCAAGTCCATCAATGGGTTGATTGTCAAATTCCTTCCGCAAGGCAACCGCGAGCAAGTGGCGCGCCTATACCTGCTGGACGCGCACATTTATGCGGATGCCCTGACGAATACTGTCCGGGCAAAGGCGATTTGGGCCAAGGTAATGCAGGATTTCCCGGGCACACTGGCGGCAAAAGGTGCGGCACTGTCTTTGGCCAGACAGAACGCCTTGGAAGCGGCGGATCCGGACCCGAAGATTCCTGAAGGTCTCCAGGTGGGCCAGAAGTTTCCCGGCTTCAGCAAACCGGACATTCTGGGCAATCCAGTGTCAGTGGCGGCCCACCGGGGCAAGGTGACGTTGATTGATTTCTGGGCCACTTGGTGCGGACCGTGCAAGGCCGAGATGCCCAACGTGACCGCCACCTACCGGCAATTTCACGCACAGGGTTTCGACATCATCGGCGTGAGCCTGGATAATGACCGGAATGCCGTGCTGCGTTTCGTCCAGGCGAACGGCATGGGCTGGCAGCAATATTTCGACGGCAAGGGCTGGGACAACCTGCTCGCCAAGCAATACGGAGTGAACAGCATCCCCATGGCGTATTTGCTCGACCGGCACGGCATCATCATCGGCAAGGAATTGCGGGGGCGCGCGCTTGGCATAGCCGTCGAGAAGGCGCTCACGAGTAACTGAAGCGAGTTCCGCTCCTGCCAGCCATGCCGGATGACTCGTTCAAGGAATTTGTGCTGGACCAGCTCGCCGCCCTGCCCGAGGTGCGGGCGCGGGCCATGTTTGGCGCACACGGGCTTTATCAGGGAGATCGTTTCTTTGCGATTCTGGACGAGGGCCGGCTGTTCTTCAAAACGGATGCAGCAAGCCAGACGGATTACATCCAGCGCGGGATGGAGCCATTCCGTTATGAATCCCGGGGCAAGAAGCTGACCATGAGTTATCACGAGGTGCCGACGGAAATTTTGGAGCAACCGACGGAACTGGTTGCCTGGGCGATTCGCGCCATCAAGATCGGCGCGAACTAACCCAGGAAATCGGGGCGCCAGTCAAAGCTCGGCCACCGCCGGGAGCTTGATGCCCATGTCCGGGTAAAACAAAAAAGGCCGTCCGAAGACGGCCTTTGAAAAGGTGGGCAAGCTTCAGCCTTTTTTGGCGGCAACTTTGGCCTTGATGGTGGCCTTTTTGCGCTTGATCTGCTTTTCGCGGCGGGTGCGTTTGATTGCTTTATTGTATTGTTTTCCCATAAGTGTCTTTACTTTGTTCGCTGATTGCGATTTCGTGTCAGCACTATGAATTTTTAC
>JAJXXI010000706.1 GCA_021781185.1 bacterium | reverse complement strand
ACGTTGCGGAGACGTGGGAGACGCATTGGGCCGATGGCGTGGGTGGCGGTGCCAGCTATGACGAGAGCAGTGGGAACAAGACCACCGGATCGCTGGGGGATAATTCCTCATCCTCGACCACAGCCGAAACCTATCACTGGGGAAATTCAGACTGGCCGGATTTGGTGGAGGGCACGCGGACGGTTGATTGGGCCTTCACCGGCAACGATGGCGTGACCATACCGCGGTCGTGGTCGGGAACAGCCGATCCGCCGTCGGTTGCCCGGCCAGGTGACAGCGGCGGATTTCTATGGATTGGCTATGAGCATTGCGTGGCGAAAGATTCCAAACCGGGCAGCGCAACGTGGCCCGACGGTTCCGGCGGCGACAAGGGGGCAAAAGACAGGGTGGTGTATTCGCGCACGGCGGAAACGGTGATGAAGTTGTTCACCGGGGGCAAGGCGGTGTCAAAGCGGAAAAATCTGTTCATGCTGAGCGCCAGCGCCTGGCGCACGGAGGGGATGACACTAAAACCGAATCTGCTGAACGACACATGTTATTGGGAATGGGACCTGCCGCCTATTTGGGGGCCGACCAAGCAGGTTGATTCGACAGATATAGAAATTGATGGCAAGCCGCTGGGCAGTGATGGGAAGCTGTGGCGCATTTATTCAGACGGTGACACTCCCGACGTGACTCCGCGCGTTAAGAATGCGGATGTTTACAGCTTCAATGAGCCACAGCCGCCAAAATATCACTCTTATTTTGATGTTCTTGTAATCGAAGGAAATCCTGGTGGATTGTCACCTATAGGAGAATATGAGGAAGGTCATGCATGGTGGGAGTTGCGGACTGAGGCTCCCATTGAAGGTCTTACAAACTTTTTGAATAACATTGAACTGGAGTTTTTGAGCATAAGAAAGTTTGGTTTTTATCCTA
Organism: bacterium; assembly: GCA_021781185.1. GTDB lineage: Bacteria > Verrucomicrobiota > Verrucomicrobiia > Limisphaerales > UBA11358 > UBA11358. Next base: position 1,820 of record JAJXXI010000706.1, on the reverse strand, counting down.
GCATTTCCACAATTCCCGGATGTCTTGCTTGTGTAGGTAAGTTAGAGGCACCTGAACCACATGTGTCGGGAGATGCTACCGTTCAGCGTCATTTTTATATTGGGTTTACTGATCTGAAAAATGCGCTTGATTTCACCATCGCTAAAAAGACAAATCCTGGACACTATGTCGCTCCATTTAACAATTGTGTTAACATGGTCAGATCGGCGGCCAGAGCAGCCGGCGGCAGCGCATTGCCAACGACTGCGTGGCCACAATATTTCGGGTATGAACTTCAATTATTGTATTGGAATAAAGATAGAGTATATTCTCCGTTACGATTGCCATAATTGTATTTTTTGTATATGTGTAGAAAACATATAGTATTTGCTGTGGCGGGCTTTTCATTGACGTTGTTGGCTTGGTGGCTATATGTAGTAGCTGCGCATACTACAGTGCCACATTCAATCAAACTGGCTGATTGCACTAATAGCACATTGAAAGTGCATCTAAAAGTTCCCAAAGGGAATTCTTATTCTCTTGTCCTTGCGGCACCGGGATCGGAGGTGATGGGGAAATTTCCATATAAATTTGAGGGACGTGTTCAAATTTCTGATGGGACTCTTACAATCATTGAATTTCCAATCGGGTCGGATTTCTTAGTTCCGTGCAACTGGTTGCCTAATACGGCTGGTTTTATTTTGACTCATGGAACTAACTGCATTGATCTAAGTAGGGTTATCCGGCCACAAATAGATTATAGCATCGAGTTTTTTTTTGACGTGCCACCACCCTCATCAACAGCTATCTGGCTTCATTGGTTGCAAACGGTAAAGAATAGTGAAAGAGGCGGCTCGTAGAGTCGAGTTGTAAAGCGTTACGAATATCCGTGTGATTCAAAGCGCGTTGACGCTGGCGATGAATCCGGTGGTGCCGGACTCGGATTTGTGGAAATCCAAGGTCAATCTGACGGGGGTGATCAGCGATCCCAGCCAGGCGGTCTGGGTGAACGGTGTGAAGGGGCATAATAATGGGGACGGCACCTGGTATGCCAACGACGTGCCGACGTCGCCGGGCGGCGTGGCAAGTTTCACCATCATCGGCTACGAACCGGACGAGCCGCAACCGGATGGTTCGTATGGCAACCCCTGAAAGGAAAGCGACGATGAAAACCATTTGCATTATTCTGGGTTTGCTTGCAGGTTCCTGCGTGGCCAACGCCACCAATCAAGCCAAAGCCAGCCCGGACAAGCCGGTGCGGTTGTATGTGAAAAGCTATCAGTATTCCGAGCACGCCGAAGTCCATCCTTCCGGCCAGGGCTACAACAGCGACGGCACGCAAACATACTCCTTCCAAAAAGACGTTGCGGAGACGTGGGAGACGCATTGGGCCGATGGCGTGGGTGGCGGTGCCAGCTATGACGAGAGCAGTGGGAACAAGGCCACCGGATCGCTGGGGGATAATTCCTCATCCTCGACCACAGCCGAAACCTATCACTGGGGAAATTCAGACTGGCCGGATTTGGTGGAGGGCACGCGGACGGTTGATTGGGCCTTCACCGGCAACGATGGCGTGACCACACCGCGGTCGTGGTCGGGAACAGCCGATCCGCCGTCGGTTGCCCGGCCAGGTGACAGCGGCGGATTTCTATGGATTGGCTATGAGCATTGCGTGGCGAAAGATTCCAAACCGGGCAGCGCAACGTGGCCCGACGGTTCCGGCGGCGACAAGGAGGCAAAAGACAGGGTGGTGTATTCGCGCACGGCGGAAACGGTGATGAAGTTGTTCACCGGGGGCAAGGCGGAGTCAAAGCGGAAAAATCTGTTCATGCTGAGCGCCA
>JAJXXI010000113.1 GCA_021781185.1 bacterium | reverse complement strand
TTTTCTTCCAGATCACTCTGCCGCCGGCGGCGGAGGAACCGGCGATCCTGCCCCGGCTGCCGCAACGGTTGAAACCCGGCCGGCCAGTGCGCGCGCTGGTGGTGGATGATCGCCGGGAAAACCGCGATATTCTCGGCAGGATGCTCACGGAAATCGGCTGCGAGGTGGCCTTGGCCGCGAACGGTGCCGAGGCGTTGCAGATGGCGCGGAGCATCCGGCCAAACATCATTTTCCTCGACCTGCTGCTGCCGGACATGAACGGGATTGAGGTGGCCCGGACGCTGTCGGCCACCACGCCAGACGAGAACCGGAAAATCGTGGCGCACACCGCCTCCGCGCTGGAGCGGTATCGGGATGAGGCGGGGCGGGCGGGCTGCGTGGATTTCATCGCCAAGCCGATCCGCGCCGAACGGCTTTATGAATGTCTTCGCGATCATCTGGGGGTGGAATTTGATTACGCCGTTTCGGAACCGGAGATGAAACCGGCGACCGCCTGGGATGCCGGCCCGCTGCGGCTGCCGGATGAACTTTACGCGCGGCTGGCCACGGCGGCGGAACTGCACAGCACCACCGTCTTGAAAGCCTGCCTGGCCGAATTGCGGTTGCTCGGCCCGGACGCGGAGCAACTGGCGGAACACATCCGGCACCGGATGCGCAGCTATGACATGGACGGTATTTTGCAACTGATCTCGCAGGCGGCGGTGCCGGCCGCGCCGGAGACCGGTCGTTGATCTTCTCCTCTCAACATGGAAACGAAAAAAGCTGCGCCTCCTGAAAAAATCCTGCTGGTGGATGATGTGCCGGCCAATTTGTCCGTGCTGACCGCCGCGTTGGAACCCGCCGGCTATGAAATTCTGGCTGTGTCGGACGGCGCCACGGCGTTGAAGGTCGCCGCCAAGGCCCAGCCCGGCCTCATCCTGCTCGACATCATGATGCCGGGCATGGGCGGGCTGGAAGCCTGCCGCCGCCTGAAGCAGAATGCGGAAACATCCGGTATTCCCGTCATTTTCATCACGGCGCGGGACGACACCAAAAGTCTCCTGGCCGGATTTCAAGCCGGCGCGGTGGACTACATCATCAAGCCGTTCCAGGCAGAGGAAGTGGTGAGCCGCGTGGCGACGCATCTCCAAATCAGCCGGCTGACGCGCGAGTTGCAGAAGAAAAACCAGGAGTTGCAGGCCGAGATCGCGCGCCGCGCGCAGGCGGAAACCGCGTTGAAATCCGCCGATGAAAAGTTGTCCGTGCTGACGGATCTGGAATCGTCCCGCTGGAAACTGGCGGGACTGGTGGGCAACAGCGCCGCCGTCCGGAAGATCATCGAGGACATTCACCGGCTGCATCAGTTTGCGAATACGAGCGTGCTGATCACCGGCGAAAGCGGCACCGGCAAGGAACTCATCGCCCGCGCCATCCACTTTGAAAGTCCGCGCGCCCGGGCCCCGTTCATTCCGGTGAATTGCGTGGCGATTCCCGGCGAACTCGCCGAGTCCATGCTGTTCGGCCATGTGAAAGGCGCGTTCACCGGCGCGACGACGGATCGCAAAGGCTATTTTGAACTGGCGCATGGCGGGGCGATTTTTCTGGATGAAATTGGCGACATGCCGGTTTCGTTGCAGGTGAAACTCCTGCGCGTGCTGGAGGACGGCTGCGTGACCCGGGTGGGTTCCGCCGAGCCCATCAAGGTGGATGTCCGCGTCATCGCCGCGACGAATGCGGATCTCGCCGGGCGCATTGCCGCCGGCTCGTTCCGGCAGGATCTGTATTTCCGGCTGGCGCGTTATCCCGTGGCCACGCCGCCGCTGCGGGAACGGCTGGCGGATGTGCCGCTGCTCGTCACGCACTTCTTGCAGATGTTCGCGGTGGAAATGGGCATCAAGCCGGCCCCGCCCATCAGCCGCGAAGCCCTGGCGGTGCTGCAACGTTATGCATTTCCCGGCAATGTGCGCGAATTGAAAAACATCATCGAACGCGCGCTGATTGACAGCGGCACGAAAACGATTGAAACGCAGCACCTGCACCTGCTGCCCGAGGCCGCGACCGCGACCGCCGTCGCGCCGGTGCGGCAAAGTGCCAAGGCGGAATTTGTCGCGAGCCTGCCGGTGAACCTGGCCGAGGCGGAGGACATCCTCATCCAGCGGGCATTGCAGGAGACGGACGGGAACATTGCCAATGCCGCGCGGATGCTCGGCGTGCATCGCACCCGCATTTACCGGAAGCTGGCGCAGGAGGAACCGGTGGAGAAAGAGTAGATGCCAGCCTACTTTCGCGTCGTCACGGTTCCATCACCATGCAACGTATTGCCATCCACGGGACACACCACCAGAACTTCGTGTGGATCACCTTCATGGATATTGGTGCCCGTGCGCAGGCGGTAAGTGACGTTTTCCGCTCGCAAACTCGCCCAGTTGGTTGCCGCCTTCCTTGACTTGTCCTGTGGGCACACCAAAAGCCATGGAACCTTCAAACTCTCATCACCCCCCATCGCTTTGAAGTGCAGAAAGGCATTGCTGTCAAAGCCATCCTTGCCAACCTCACAAAACTCCATCGTGCCACCGGCGTTTGTGCTCAAATTGAAAGGGTATTGCCCCTGATGGTCTCCCGACCAGATACGAAACTCGATGCCGATTTGTTTCAGGTTGTTGACGCAGGTGATCTGCTGGGCCACGCGCTTATCGCCTCGCTCTTGATCGCATCCGAGCAACAGAACCGTCGCGCTGGCTATTATTAGAACAGAAACCTT
>JAJXXI010000366.1:1655-2747 GCA_021781185.1 bacterium | reverse complement strand
TGCTGTTCGTGGCGCAGGGTTTGAAGCCGCATGTGGAAATTTTCGGCACGGATTATCCCACGCCGGACGGCACGTGCATCCGCGATTACATTCACATCAAAGATTTGGCGCAGGCACACATCCTTGGTCTGGAGCCGGGCCGGAAAGGATTTTTCAACCTCGGCAACGGCGACGGATACTCGGTGAAAGAAGTCATCCAGATGTGCGAGAAGGTCGCCGGTAAGAAGATTCCGGTGATTGAAAAACCGCGTCGCCCCGGCGACCCGCCCAAACTGATCGCGGCGGCGAACAAGGCCATCACCGAACTTGGCTGGAAGCCGCAGTATCCGAAGCTGGAGGACATCGTGCAAACGGCGTGGGATTGGCACGTGAAGCATCCGACCGGCTACGCGGACTGAGGCCGCAGATCTTTTCTGCATGCAGAAACGACACCTTTAACCGTGTCGTTTTTTTGTTTGGCATCACCCGTGGTCGCCGGCAACAACGGCAATGGAACGATATAATTCCGACCGAATGAACCGGGCCTAGGCGAATTTTGATCAAAGCGAAACCGAGCGGTAAAAGCATTGCGGCAACCCGGCGGGGGTGGTGTCCAGAAACGTGAATGGTGCAGTGTTGGTTTGCATCGGGAACCAGTCCGTCATGTTGGTGGAACCCTCCACCACATATTGGGAACCGGCGGTTCCCGAAACGGTAAATGAAAAGTGCCCGGACGAAAAACCGGCGGCGGTCAGGCTTGCGGCGAGCGGCACCGTGAAAGCGGCTTCGTTTGAATAACCGCTTTCATTCCCTGAACTGTCGTAGGCGGTGGCGGCAAAATAATACGTCGTGCCGGGCGAGGGCAGCGAGATCGTGGCACTGGTCGTGTTACCGACGTTGACCGAATTGGTGTAGCTGTGGCTGACCACCCCGTAATAGATTTTGTAACCGGCGATGTTGACGTTGGGGGTGGGATTCCAGGCCAGAGTGACATTTGGACTTGCCGGAGCTGTCATTTGCATTGCCATCACCAAGCCACAGCTCAAAATTAAACGGGAAGCACCCTGCTTGATCCGGTAAATAAGGTTGCGGCGCGACATCATGCCGGATCAG
>JAJXXI010000366.1:0-1645 GCA_021781185.1 bacterium | reverse complement strand
AGCAACTGGGTTTCCAAAACGCTCTGCCGACGGATAATTGCATTGAGCGCGGTCATACTTGCATTGAGCGCAGCCGCCTTTTTCATGCCGTTATGTGCGAATCATCAGGCTGCCGGTTGTCCGGTGATGGGTTGATTTTGGAAACCGCTTTCATTGCTAGAGTTAACCGTGACAGGCAATGCTGCCAGTCAAAAGACTGTTCGTGGAAACCTGATTGGTCAGACGGACCCGAAGATGGTTGTTCCCGATGCTTTTGCCACCGGTTTTGTCCCGATAGAGGGCAGTGGTTTTGCACTTGGAAATTCAGGCTAAATTTAACGCCAGCGACATTTTCAACTGGATCACCCGGCAGTTGGTTTGGCATAAAAAGCCGGAACTTTTCCGACGTTATGCAACGCGACCAGCTTCAAAGCGCGATCAGTGAAATCCGGGCGGTGTATGCCGAACTGGCCCGGCGTCCTTTGGAACGCAATTGCCAGTCGCTTACCGAGTGTTGCCGGTTTCAATTAACCGGGCGGACGCCTCATTTGACGAAAGGTGAGGCGCTGGTGGCGGCCAAGGGTGTTCGAGCTGCCGGACGAAAGGAACTGCCCGCGTCGGACGACGGCGCTTGCCCGATGCTGAAGTGCGAGACCGGCCGCTGTCTGATTTATGCCGACCGGCCGTTTGGTTGTCGCACCCATTTTTGTGATGCCGCCGGCGGGCCCTACCCGCGCAAATTCGTGCTGGATCTGATCCGCCGGCTGGAGGTGGTGGACCAACAACTGGGCGGGGTCGGGCCGCGCAAGATTGAGGCGGCGGTGACGGCGGCGCTGCGTGAGCTTCGATAGCGTGGTGAGTGACCGTTTTTCTGGTCAAATTCTGGTGATTTTTCCCCGCAATGCTGCCAGGTCCGGATCGTCAATGGCCATGTCTAGGAGGTTGTCGGACTTAGCCGCTGAAAGATAAATGAAAATTGTTTGAACAAAAGGCTGCGGGCGGCTCTGATTTTCATTTCCGCCCGCTTCGTTAATCTTGATTGCCAGACGCCGCTGTTCTTGCCCTGCGATCTGCGCGAGTGGCTGCCCGCCGATCCCCTCGTCCACTTCCGGCTGGACGCCGAGCAGATTCCCACCGGCCATTTTCGGATCAACCATCGCGGCATGGGCAGCGAACAGGATCCGCCATTGATGATGCTGGCGCTGCTGATTTATTGCCACGCCACCGGCCGGTTCGGCTCGCGCGCGATCGAGGTGGCCACGCACAGCGACGTGGCCGTGCGTTACCTCTGCGCCAATCTTCATCCCGATCACGACTCGATCTGCGTCTTTCGGACAGCCGCCAAAACCACCCCTCGACACCTGGCCGGAAATCCTCGGAAAATGCTCGCTTTAAATCAGTCTCCTTTTGAACCCCCGCCGACACGAGGCATTTTTTGTATTGTAACCAATCTCCCATTTCGGCAAGAATCAAATCATTTCCAACGCAGCCACTTGGCTAGCTTCAAATATGAAATGTTTCAACCCTGCCTTGCGCCCCTTTGCCAGTTTTGAACCAAAAGATTTCCGGTCCGGCCGGGACAGATTTACTCCGTCAACCAATTTGCATACGCGGAAACTTTTTGGAGGTCCTTATTTGTTTTTGTTTGCCATTTTAATGACCGCCG
>JAJXXI010000753.1 GCA_021781185.1 bacterium | reverse complement strand
AAAGCCGAGCGGCGGGATCACGGGAATGATGCCCTGGGCGAGCAGCGTCTGGAGCATTTCCACATCCACCCGCTCCACCTTGCCGGTGAAGAGATGATCCACGCCCTGGATGATGCCGAGCGGATGCGCGATGATCACGTTCGGGCAGACGGCCCGCAGGTCGTTGGTGGAAAGTCCTTCCAGAATTTCGTGCGTCAGCCGGTTGGCCGCCGTCAGCGCGATCTGCAATGTGGCCGCGTCGGTGATGCCGGCACCGTCGAGGTTGGAGGCCGTCACTTTCTGGCCTTCCGCCAGCGCCTTGATTTGCGCGGCCGCGCCGTGGACGAGCACCACGCGGATGTTCAATGAGCGCAGCACCGCCACGTCCAGCAGGAGCGTGGCGAAGTTTTCGTCGGTGACGATCGCGCCGTCCAACGCGAGGACGAACGTCTTCTCGCGGAATTGCGGAATGTATTGCAGGATGCCCCGCAGGTCGGTTGGTTTCACTTTTTCGGCTAATAATTAAATTCCAACGCGCAATAAGTAGTCGGTTCCGCTCGGGATTCAAATAAATTTATCTAGTTTGAAGACGGGATGAAACGCGCGCAAACAATTCCAAGTTCTTTCCAAGCTGGCCGAATGCAAAATTGCCGTTTCAGCACGCCATCGGGTTTGAACAAACTCTCCCAGCCTTCCATTGTAATCAGGACCAACTCTTCGTTTGTCTCCGGCTTTGGGAACGATGTCATCCCGCAAGCTCCGCTTCCGGCATCTTGCGACGATTTGCAAAAGAAATTGCTTGGGGTCGGATATGGTGTCGGTCTGTTCAGGGATCAATTGTTTTGCCAATCCAAAATATTCAGCAAATTGTTCGCGGTCTGCCAACACCCACGACTCAATTTCACGAACTGCCACCCTGAATGCCAAATTGCAATGCTTTCGTTTTGGGTATTCAGATAAAGCACAAACAAACCAGTCTTGAATCAATTTTGGAACACAAACACAACTGTCCAGGTCCGTCAGCAAAAGGAATCCACTTCCCTTGGCGGCATTGTTGAACGCGGGGAGTTTTTGTTTTAAGTATCCCGCCCCTCTTTTTCCATAAACAGTCCCGATCAAAAAATTGCGTTTCGTCTGAATTAAAAGGGCGCGGAGCAAATGTTCACTCAACTCGTCTTCAACTGCGAGTGTTATGGGAACTTCGCCAGCCATATCTCTATTGGAATTCCATCAACAACTGATGTGTTTCACGCGTTCGAGTCCTCGGCATGACAGCCTCGGCAATATTCATGCCGCCTTTCAAGAGTTCTTCTATTTGCTTGTCTGAAGATGCTGGAAGGATTTGGGTGCTTCCGCTTTTGGTGTCTGGAACCAGCATCAGCACTTCCCGCGGATCAATGCTGGCATGGCTCAACAAGGCTTCGCTGTGCGTGCTTAAAATAATTTGCCGTTTTCCAGCTTTGGTTTTTTGCAGCCGATGAATCAGCGGCGCAAGCTGGCTGACAATACCAGCGTGGAGTGACAGCTCCGGCTCTTCCAAAAGCAGCAAGGAATCGCCTGACAACAACGACCAGAGCAAGCCTATCAAACGCAAAGTGCCATCCGAAAACTGGTCTTCACGCTGATTGCTCGGAATTCCGCGCCAGTGATTAAACTTAACTTGCAAGTGGGGAACGCCGGTCGCCGCATCTGGTCGGTATTCCAATCCGCCAAATTGTGGGACCACCTGCTCAAGAGCTCGTTGAATTTTTCGCAGACGTATTTCCCGCACTTTGGGAGTGGCTCTGGCAACACTTACGAGAAAATCAGCCCCGAATGGATCGCCCGCGAGTTTCTTTCCAGCAAAAGCATCCGGGTATTTGATCAATTGCGGAACCAAATGCAAATAATTCACCTGCTGGAAAAAATCAGCTATCTCGCGAAAATTTTGATTGGCGCTGACTTGCTCGAGGTATGTTTGTGTCTTTCGGCGAGTATCCAACTTGTCTGCATCGTTTGGCCGGTCCAAAATCGGTGTCGGGTTTCCATCTTTCCAAACCTGTTCGTGGACAAGATATGGCTCACGCGATCCACGTTGTTCCAGTTTGATTCCAATTGAATACCGCCACGTGAAATACTCTGCCCCGGGATTCTTCAGTTCCACCGTGATGGAAACGTCCGTTTCCTTGCGGGCTGAAAGGCAGCGCAATTTGGGAATCCCTCCACGTTGACTGATGGCTTCCTGTAAACCACCTCGAGGCAATGCAACATCACGAAGAAACTTGAATACATCCAGAAAGTTTGATTTTCCTGAGGCATTCGGCCCGACTACAAAAACCCTGTCCTCAAGATCAATTTCGACATTCTCGAAATTTCTCCAGTTTTTGAGGCTGAGCTTTGAGATAATCACGCGGCGAGCATACTTGGCTGGCATTTTGGCCGCAATTGGATTCAAAGTGAATTTGTAAGTGCTGTTAAGCACCGCTCGTTCTCCTGCTTCGTGCCGACGGAGATGCGGATCCACTCCGGCAATTGATAACCGCCCATCGGCCGCGTGATGACGCCAAGCTTTTGCATGGCGTCAAAAAACTTCTGGCCTTCGCCGACGCGGACGAGGATGAAGTTGGCGAACGACGGCACATATTCCAGATCCAGCTTGCGGAACGCCTTCACAAAGAAGTCCAGGCCGGTGAAGTTATTCTGCCGCGTTTTGCGGACGTGCTCATCATCGTCCAGCGCGGCGAGCGCGGCGGTCTGCGCGAGGAGGTTGGCGTTGAACGGCTGCCGGA
>JAJXXI010000661.1 GCA_021781185.1 bacterium | reverse complement strand
ACGTGTCGTGGTGCATGATCTTGCGGCCCTCGTTTTCCATCTTCATCTCTTCCTTCGTGTAACCGCTGGGCAGAAATGAATCCACCTGAGGCAGCACGTTGAAGGCGATCTGGTGCGGATACACCTCCTTCGTCACCGGTTTCTTGGTGACGATTTGCTCAACCTGGCGTTCGAGTTCTTCCAGCGCCTTGGCACCCGTGCCGGAAACGGCCTGGTAGCTCGACGCAAAAATGCGCTTCACGCCGAACGCCTGATGCAGCGGATACAGCGCCATCAGCGTGATGGCCGTGGTGCAGTTCGGGTTGGCGATGATGCCCTGGTGCAGCTTGACGTCTGCCGCGTTGATTTCCGGCACGACGAGCGGAACGTTTGGATCCTGGCGGAAGGCGCTGGAATTATCCACCACCACGCAGCCGGCCCTGGCCGCGATGGGGGCAAATTCCTTCGAAATGCCGCTGCCGGCGCTGAAGAGCGCGATGTCAACGCCCGTGAATGAATCCTTGGTCAGTTCCGTCACCGTGATGTCCTGCCCCTTGAACTTGAGTTTCTTGCCGACCGACCGGGCGGACGCGAGCAAGGTCAGCTTGCTCACGGGAAAATTCCTTTTTTCGAGGGTTTTGATCATCTCGATGCCGACGGCGCCAGTGGCACCGACAATTGCGACGTGTGGATTGCGGTTCATGTTCAAATTGAACGAGCAGCCTAGCAAAAAAAAAACTTGCGTCAATCATGCGCCGGCCAGCGTCAGGACCGGCTCAACCAAAAAACTTTTGATTTCAGATTGACCGGCACCGCGTGTTCTGTCGAAATGATAGAACATTGTAATTATATCTAGATGTCGAGAACTCCTGCTAGAAATGGAAATGGCGCGCCCCGCAGCGGCGCGAGCAAATATGACGCCCACCACAAGGTTTTGTCGCAGACTTACGGTGCCTTCGCCGATCTGCGCCGAGAGCTGTCGGATTCCAAAAACACCGTCGCCGAGCGCGAGGACATCTTGAAAAGTTTCGCCACCTGCCCGGATTCGCAGCGTTCCTGGCTCCTGCTCGAGGATTATTTTGAAAAGCTCGCCCTCTCGCGCCGCGATTTTCCCGCGACCGACTGGTGGCCCAAAATGCTCACCACCGCCGGCAAGACCCGGCTGGAAGAGCTGGCCTTTCTGTTTCTGCGCGCCAAGCGCTCCGTGCCGCCGGAACTCCAACCGCACGCCAGTCTGGACCGCTTTGCCCGCGCCGAGGAGGCCGAGCAGGAGGTCCGCCTGGTCAAGGAACTGGAAAACTGGCTTTCGCCGCCCACGCCCCTGCACCTGGATACGCCGCGCGCCACCCTCCGTGTGGTCTGCCAGCCGCAGCCGGACGAACAGGAGCCGTCGCGCTTCCGCCTGGCCATCCAATTTCTCCTGCTCCGCCCGCGCACCGGCGAAAAAGCCCGCTCGCTGCATGATCTCGTGGATCTCGTCGTCCGCGCCGCGCACGAGCAGGAGCTGTTCACGCCGTGGGACTGGGAGTTCATCCAGTGGATTTACGACACGCACCGCGAACGCGCGAATAACGAGACCACCTTGCTGCTCACCGACGCCGAATTGCTTCAGTGGCTGGCCCGCTGGGGCCACACGAAGCGGCTTGAATCCGCCGCCAACGGCAAACCCCTGTTCTTTCACGGCAACATTGTCGCGCTCACGCCGCATCTGGAAAACGGGGACAAGGAACTTTCCTTCACCCACCGCATCGCCGTGCCGGACGGGCACAATCATTCGGTGGCGGATGCCAGGTTTTTCAACCGCCAGTCGCCCGTCGCGCTCGTCGGCAATGAATTTTTCCTGCTGCGCAACGCGCCGCCGGCCGGGGTCTTGAAATATCTCGCGCAGAAGCCCTCCGTGCCCGTGCGCAAGCTGAGCCACCGCCTGCTGCTGCACCTGCGCAAGACCCAGGCGAATCATGGCGTGGACTGGGAACAGCTCTGCGTCGCGCATCCCGCGTCGCCGCAGTTCGTCTTTGAACTGCTCGAAGACACGGTGCGCCTGCGCCTGCTCGCCAAAAGTGCGCGCGACAAGAGCACCTGGTTTTGGAACGGCCAGGAATGGACGCCGCACAGCCGGGTCATCAAGCCCGGGGAAAAACCCGAAATCCTCGACGACCCCCGTCTCGAACCCGTCATCCAGTGGCTGCGCAAGCTGGATTGGTTCATGCAGGAACCGGGTTTGTGGACCGGCGATGCGAATGAAAATTTCCTCGGCTCGCTTGCCGAGGCATGGTCCGCCCGCCCGGCCGAGGCGGAATTTCTTGGCAACGCCGCGTTTCACCGGCTTTTCCTCACGCCGCGGGCGCTGAAGCCGCGCCTCGTCGTCAAGGGCAGCGGCATTGACTGGCTCGCCGTCTCCGCCGAATGGGAGGCGGAAGGCATGAAGCTTTCCAAGGCCGACCTCGAACGGCTGGCCGCCGCGACCAGCCGTTTTGTTAAACTGCCAAACTCCGGCTGGGTGGAACTCGACACCGCCGCCGTGCAGGGCGCGCACGAAGCCATGGCCGACATGGGCGTGGAAGGCCTCATTGCCGTGCCGCAAAAGGTCGGCATGGAACATGTCGCGCATCTCGATGATGAAGGATTGCAACGCTTCTCCGACTCGCCGGAAGCGAAAGCGCTGCGCGAGCGCGTCAAGAACTTCAAAGGCGTGCCGCCGGCGGATCTGCCCAAGACGTTGCAGGCAGAACTGCGCCCATATCAGAAGGACGGCTTCGATTTCCTCACGC
>JAJXXI010000595.1 GCA_021781185.1 bacterium | reverse complement strand
GGGCCGGCGCTCTTTTTCAATTTCCAACTCACCAGTTCAATCGCCCGCGCATCCAGCCCGGCACCCGCCAGTTGCATAAAATGGCGCTGCGCCGGCATCCCATTCTCGGTAAAATCCACCCGGCCCACGTCAATCCGGGTTTCGCGTGCCTGCCGCAACACCTGCCAGGCTCGTTCGAGGCGCAGGGGGATTTTCAATTCACGCGCAAAGACATTCACCGTGCCCAGCGGCAGCACACCGAGCCGGGCGCGTTGAAAACCGTCCGGCTCGTCGCCCATCCCGTTCAATACCTCGTTCACCGTGCCGTCACCGCCGGCGGCGACGATGACATCGTAGCCCGTGGCGACCGCCGCCTGCGCCAACCGCCGGGCGTCACCCGGCGCGGTGGTGGCCTTGAGCGCGCATTGCTGTGACAGCTCGTTCAAAAAATGGCGGAAGCGGCGGGCCTTGTTGCCGCGCGCCGCAGGATTGAAGATGACGCAGATGCGCACGCGGGAATGATTTTGTTTTCGTGCCGATAGTCGAGGAGAAAGCGGTTTGGATTTGGAAAATAAACCGAATAAAGTCTGTCCATGATTCCAGTGCGCGGCAAGCTAACGTCAATTCGGTCAGCTTCGGTGGCTGTTGCCATCGGCATGATCTTTTTGTGTTCCTGCGCGACGCAAAATTCAACTTGTCTGCGACTTCCCGCTGACGTGACCATGAACAAGGATGCCGGTCGCGGCGGGGTGTTGATGGTGGCGGTGCGCCTGGCGAGCGGAGAGAAGCTGCCGCTCGTGCTGGACACGGGCTCGCCTTTGACGGTTTTGGACAAATCGCTGGAACCGAAGTTAGGCCGGCGCCTTCACGCCGGAACGCTTTGGAATTTTGGTGTTGAACAAGGCGTCGGCGCTTATGCCGCGCCCAAACTTTATCTGGGGGGTGTTCCGTTGCAAATGTCCGGAACAAACGTCATTACTTTTGACCGCAATAAACTGGCAGATCATGACTGGCCTTCATTCATGGGATTCCTCGGTATGGACGTGCTGCATCATTATTGCATTCAACTGGATTTCGCCGCGGGCAAAATGCGTTTTCTCGACGACGAACATGCGGACACGAAAAATTGGGGCAAGCCGTTTCCGTTGACGGACATCGGCGACGGCTGTTTCTCCATAAAAGATAATCTGGCCGGTGGGGAAGGCTTGGGTTCGGAGATTGACACCGGCTGCAGCTCCAGCGGTTGGTTACGACCAGAATTATTCCAGCAATGGACAAATCGGACCTCGGCGGCGGATGGGGGAATTCATTCGCCGGATGGCGTGCTGGCCGGGGAAACTTACCACAACCTTGATTTTCGCTTGCTGGACGCGAAAACAATTGCGAGCGACGATCTGCACACAAAAATGAACGGAATCGGTCTTCGCGTCCTGGCCCAAAACCTGGTCACTTTGGATTTTCCAAACCGGACGATGTATCTTAAACACACCAGCGACTGGCCACTGGTGGATAAAAAGACGACCGCGATGGTGATGACGATGGCCAAATCCGCGCTTAAATTCCTGATCCAATTGCAAAGAAAAGGTCAATTACCCGGCTGGGCCAAAAAAGTCCACGGCCGAACCAGGGATTTTCATTGCAATCACGATGATTCGCCTTATCTCGATTCGGCGACCTTGTCTATTCTTAAAAATGGTGATTCATCCGTTTACCACTACACCGTCATTCGCACATCCAAACGCGGCGTGTGGACATTGCAAAAAGCCTGGCAGACGGATGCCAAGGGCCGCGAGCTGCAAGAATACGCCGTGCCATAAGTAGGCGTTGCGCTCAACGCAAAATTTTTCCAAACTGGCAGCATGAAAGAAGTTTCCGACTGGCAAGTTCCGAAGTGGCCGTTCCTCGCCTTCGGCAACGTGCTGGTCGTTATAGCCGCCATTCTGGCCTGCCGCCCCGCCCATGCGATCACGCCAATGGAAGTCCTCCTCGCCACCGCCAGCGTCGCTCTCGGCGCGGTGCTCGGCTGCCTGCCGTTCATTCTGGAATATCGCGCCACCTCCCGCCTGTTGGAAATGAATGCCCTCGGCTCGGTCGCCGAAAAATTTGACCATCTCGAAAAATTCGCCGCGCAGATTTCCAACGCCACCGACCAGTGGGCGCGCGTCCAGGAAACCACCCAGGGCGGCGCGGAGAAAACCGTCAACGCCGCCCGCGAGATCGCCGAACGCATGACGGCGGAGATCCGCGAATTCAACGAGTTTCAAGCCCGGCTGAACGACAACGAAAAGGCCGCGCTCCGGCTGGAAGTGGAGAAGCTGCATCGCAGCGAGGGCGACTGGCTGCAGGTGGTCGCACGCATCCTCGACCACACGTATGCACTGCACTCCGCCGCCGTGCGTTCCGGACAAGCGGAAGTGGCCGCGCAAATCGGGCATTTCCAAAACGCCTGCCGCGATGTCGCCCGCCGGGTCGGGTTGACGCCCTTTGTCGCCGCGCACGCGGAAAAGTTCCAGGCGGAACGCCATCGCGCCCACGGCGTGGACAATCCACCGGCGGATTCGGTCATTGATGAAACGCTTTCCCCCGGCCTCACCTATCAAGGCCGGCTCGTGCGACCGGCGCTCGTGAGCCTGGTTCAGGCGGAAGAGTCCGGCACTGGAACCGCGCTGGAACCCGGCCTTGAAAGCGCGTCCACCGCCGAAACCAAAGTCCCGCTCGAAGCGGACTGAGCGCCGCTCATGCTTCCACCATTTCCGTTTGTCCCAGCGATAGAAA